>JAKAHP010000413.1 GCA_021825505.1 Pseudomonadota bacterium | reverse complement strand
TGTCGCGCAGCTGGAAGTTGCCAAAGTTCGACAGCTTGACGTCGTGGCCGGCGGCCAGCGCATCGCGGATCAGCTCGAAGAACGCGTCGACCATGTCCTTCGACTCGCGCTTGTTCAATCCGATGCGCTCGTACAGCAGCTCGGCCAGTTCGGCCTTGGTCAGGCTCGGCGTTTGCAGGCTGGTGACCAGCTTGTCCATGGTTCGTCTCCGTTGTCGGCCGCGGCACTCACTGGCGCAGTTCGGCGCCGAGATCGCGGCGCAACGCTTCGACGACGCCGGCGCAGGCGGCTTCGGCCTGCGCATCGGTCAGCGTCTCCTCGCCCTGCAGCGTCAGCCGCAGCGCCACGCTCTTGCGCGACGCGTCGTCGCGCAGCGCGAACACGTCGAAGATCACGGTGTCGCGCACGATCGCGCAGCGCGCATCGCGTTCGACGCAGTGGGTCACCGCGTCGAGCAATGCCGCCGCGGCGACGCCGGCGTCGAGCACGAAGGCCAGGTCGCGCAGCATCGCCGGGGTGCGCGCCACCGGGCGCGGTTGCGGCAAGGCCTGGCGCTGCAGCGCGGTGGCGTCGAGCTCGAGCAGCACCGGGGCCTGGTTGAGGCCGTATTGCTGCATCCAGCGCGGGTGCAGCTCGCCCAGCACGCCGATGGGCTCGCCGTCGAGCAGCACACGCGCGCTGCGCCCGGGGTGCAGCGCCGGGTGCACGGTGGCTTCGAAGCGCAGCTCGCCGCAGCCGGCGCACAGTGCTTCGACATCGGCCTTGACGTCGTAGAAATCCACCGCGCGCTCGGGCGCGCCCCAGCCGGTCGGCCACACCGGCCCCCAGGCCAGTGCGCCGGCACGCTGCGGCTGGCGCAGCCCGGCGGGGCCGGCGGCGTCGGCCTGCTTGGCGGCATCGCGCAGGAACACGCGACCGACTTCGAACAGACGCACGCGCCGCGCCTTGTGCGCGACGTTGGTGCGCAGCGCCTGCAGCAGGCCGCCGAACAGCGTGCTGCGCATCACCGAGGCCTGCGCGGCGATCGGGTTGAGCAGCGCGATCGGTGCGTCGTTGCCGGCCAGGTCGGTTTCCCACTGCGGCTCGGCGAACGAGAAATTGATCGTTTCCTGGTAGCCGCGCGCGGCCAGCACGGCGCGCAGCGCGTGCACGTCGCGCCAGCCCTCGCGCGCCGGCAAGGGTGCTGCCGCGGCGCGCCGCGGCAGCGTCGGCAGTTGCGCGTAGCCGTGGATGCGCGCGACCTCCTCGATCAGGTCTTCCTCGATCTCGAGGTCGAAGCGCCAGCTCGGCGGGGTGACGACGAAGGCGTCGCCGTCGCGCGTGTACGGCAGGTTCAGGCGCTCGAACACCTGGGCCACGCGCTCGGCGCCGATCGGCATGCCGATGACCTTCTCGCAGCGCGCCACGCGCATGCGCAGCGCGGGGCGCTCGGGCAGGCGCTGCACGTCGTCGTGCACCGGGCCGAGCTCGCCGCCGCAGATCTGCACGATCAGCGCGCTGATGTAGTCGAGGTGCTCGACGGTGCTGGCGGCGTCGACGCCGCGCTCGAAGCGCTGCGCCGCGTCGGTCGTGAAATTGAAACCGCGCGCGCGCCCGCGGATCGCGTCGGGCCACCAGAACGCGGCCTCGACGTAGACGTTGCGCGTGTCCAGCGTGACCGCGGTGGCTTCACCGCCCATGATGCCGGCCAGCGACTCGATGCCGCGTCCGGCGGCGATCACGCCCACCGATTCGTCGACCGCGACGGTCTGCCCGTTGAGCAGTTCGAGGGTCTCGCCGCTGCGCCCCCAGCGCACTTCGAGCCCGCCGTCGATGCGGTCGAGGTCGAACACGTGGGTCGGGCGGCCGAGCTCGAGCATCACGTAGTTGGAGATGTCGACCAAGGCCGAGATGCTGCGCTGGCCCGCGCGCTCCAGGCGCTGGCGCAGCCACGCCGGCGTCGCCGCGCGCGCGTCGACGCCGCGGATCACGCGCCCGGAAAAGCGTCCGCACAGGTCGGGCGCCTGGATGTGCACCGGCAGCTGCTCGCTCAGGCTGGGCGCCGGCGGCGTCAGGCGCGGCGGCGTGAGCGCGGCACCGGTGATCGCGGCAAGCTCGCGCGCGACACCGTACACGCTCATGCAGTGGCCCAGATTGGGCGTGAGCTTGATCGTGAACACGGTCTCGTCGAGCTGCAGCGCGTCACGCAGGTCGGTACCGGGCAGCAGCGCGGTGTCGAGCGCGAGCAGACCGGCGTGGTCGCTCGACAGCCCGAGCTCGCGCGCCGAGCACAGCATGCCGTGCGAGGCCACGCCGCGCATCGTCGCCGCGCCGATGCGCAGCACCTCGGCACCCTCGGTCGGCGGCGGCAACTCGGCGCCGACCAGCGCGCACGGCACGTTCATGCCGACCGCGACGTTGGGCGCGCCGCACACGATCTGCAGCGGCGCCTCGGCGCCGACGTCGACCTGGCACACGCGCAGGCGGTCGGCGTTGGGGTGCGGCTGCACGTCGCGCACCGCGCCGACGACGACGCCGCGACACGGCGGCGCCGCGGCCTGCGTGTCCTCGACTTCGAGGCCGGCCATGGTCAGGCTGTCGGCGATCTGCGCGCTGCTCAGCGCCGGA
>JAKAHP010000065.1 GCA_021825505.1 Pseudomonadota bacterium | reverse complement strand
CACCGACCACGGCGAACAGCTGCGCATCCTTCGGCCGGTACGGCGCGGCCAGCGCCGCCGTGCGCCCATGGCGCGCCGCGGCGATCAGCTGGCCCTGGTTGACCAGGTCGACGTAGCGCCGCAGCGGCGAGGTGCACCAGGCGTATTGCGCCACGCCCAGCCCCTGGTGCGGCGCCGCGCGCGTGCCCATGCGGGTGCGCAGGTTGGCGCCGAAGCCGCTCTGGCTGCGGTAGATCGCCGGCAGGCCGAGCTCGGCCAGCCAGCCGCCCCAGGTCGAGTTGGCCAGGATCATCAGCTCGGCGACGATCATGTCCAGCGGCGCGCCGCGCCGGCGCGGCACGATGTCCACGCGTGCGTCGCGCTCGCCGGCGTCCAGACCGCTGATGCGGAAGGTGTAGTCGACGCCGTCGTTGCGTTCGGGGCGCCCGCGCACCTGTTCGCGGCCGGCGCGCAGGCGCTGCGCGAAGCGCCACAGCAGCGCCAGCTCGGCCGCGCAGGGGTAGGGCTGGCGCGCCGGATCGTCGTCCAGCGACTGTGCGCTGATCAGCGCGTCGAGCTTGTCGTGGCGCAGGTTGACGCTGATCGGCACGCGCTCGACCACGGTCTCGTGCGCGAGCACGTCGAACTGCGCGTCGAGCGTGAAGTAGACGCTCAGCGCCGGGCGTGCGCTGCCTTCGGCCAGCGTGAACGCGTCGACCAGCGCGTCGGGCAGCATCGTGATCTTGTCGCCCGGCATGTACACGGTCGACATGCGCGCGCGCGCCACCTGGTCCCAGGCGCTGTCGCGCTCCAGCGCCAGCGCCGGCGCGGCGATGTGCACGCCCACACGCCAGCCACCCGCCTCGAGTGCGCGCACCGACAGCGCGTCGTCGATCTCGGTGGTGGCCGAGTCGTCGATGCTGAACGCCTCGACCGGCGCCAGCGGCAGGTCGGCGAAATCGACCTGCGGCAGATCCAGCGCCGGAAACTCGGTGCCCTTGGGGAAATGCTCGAGCAGGAAGCGCTGCATGTGGAAGCGCCACGGCGACTCGATCGCGCCGGCGGCGCGCAGCAGGTGCAGCGCGCCGTGCCCGCTGGCCTTGACCGCCAGCGCCAGCGCCTTGAACTCCTCGCTGTTCTTGTCGGGCTTGAACAGCAGGCTGTACAGGCGCGCGGCGATCGCCGGCGGGCATTCTCCGCGTTGCAGGTCGGCGGCGGCGGCCTCGATGCGCTGCTGCGCTTCGGCGCGCCGGGCAATGCCGGCCAGCGCCGCCTGCAGCGTCTCGCGGCTGGCCTTGCGGAAGCGCCCCTTGCCGCGGCGCTGGAAGTAGTGCGGTGCGCCGTGCAGGCGCAGCAGCACCGCGGCCTGGTGCGACGCGTCGGGGGCGCCGCCGTAATAGTCGGCGGCCACGTCCTGGTAGCCGAACTCGTCGTCCGGCGCGAACTCCCACAGCAGGTCCAGATCGATGTCGTCCTGCTGTGCCTGCGCCCAGCCGAGCAGCTCGTCGGGGGTCGGCGCGGCGAACTGCAGCAGCGCCTGTTGCGCCTTGATCTTCTGCCGCCGGCCGCTGCCGAGCTCGACCTGCATCGACGCATCGGCCTGGCTGAGCACGCGCGCGGTGGCCAGCTTGCCGGAATCCTCGAACAACACGTAACTCACGTCGTCCACCCGGCTCAGACGGTCATGCCGCCGCCGACTTCGAGCACGGCGCCGTTGACGTAACTGGCCTCGTCGCTGGCCAGGAAGGCGTAGACGTTGGCCAGCTCGTCGGGTTCGGCCAGCCGGCGCAGCGGCACGCGCTCGCGCATCAGCTGCATGACCTCGTCGGGAATCGAGTCGAGCATGTGGGTGCGCACGAAGCCGGGCGCCACCGCGTTGACACGCACGCCCTTGGGGCCGAGTTCGCGTGCCCAGGTCTTGGTGAAGCCGATTACGCCGGCCTTGCTCGCCGCGTAGTTGGTCTGGCCGAAATTGCCGTAGATGCCGACCACGCTCGACGCGTTCAGGATGACCCCGGCACCGCGCTCGATCATGCCCGGGGCGACCGCCTGCGCGCAGTGGAAGGCGGCGCGCAGGTTGACGTCGATCACCGCGTCGAACTGCTCCAGCGTCATCTTGACCAGGCGCGCGTCGCGCGTGATGCCGGCGTTGTTGACCAGCACGTCGAGGCGGCCGTGGCGCGCGTGCACCGCGGCCACCAGCGCGTCGACCTGCTCGCGGCGGGTGACGTCGCAGGCCTGGCCCCAGGCGCCGGGGGCGATCGCCTGCAGCTCGGCGACCGCGGCGTCCACCGCCGCGGCGTCGCGGTCGCAGACGACCACGGTGGCGCCTTCGCGCGCGAACTTGCGCGCCGTGGCCAGGCCGATGCCCTGGGCGGCGCCGGTGATCAGTGCGATCTTGTCATGCAGACGCGTCATGGATTCCTTAACTGTCGTGTTTCGAGGCCGGGATCGCGATGCCGAGGAACTCGAGCACCGCGTCGAGGTGGTGTTGCGCGAAGTCGTCCAGCGCGTGCCCGCCGTGCTCGGCCACGCGCAGCGTGGCGTGGCGGTAGCGCTGCGTCATCTCGCGCCAGTCGAGCACGTCGTCGTCGCGCGCGACGACCACCAGCAGCGCCGCCGCGGTCGCGGCATCGGGCTCGCCGGGGTCGATCGCGCGCAGTTCGGCGACGTGCTGCGCGGTGAATTCGAAGCGCAGCTCCGGGTCCTGCCAGCAGCTTTGCGTGCCGATGAGCTTGGCCAGATCGCGCGCCGGGTCCACCGCCGGATTCAGCAGCGCGGCGCGGCAGCCGAAGCGGGCAGCGAGCGCGGCAGCGTAATAACCGCCCAGCGAGCTGCCGATCAGCGCCACCCGGTGCGGGTCGACGCCTTCGACCAGCGACGCGGCCAGCGCCAGCGCCGCGCGCGGCGAGGCCGGCAGCTGCGGGCACAGCCAGGTCGGCGCGGCGTCGCCGAGCTCGCGCAGACGCGTGCCGACCTGCCGCGCCTTGGTCGAAGCCGGCGACGAGCGGAAACCGTGGAGATAGAGCAGATGGGTGGGCGTCGACATGCGCAGCGGGCGGCGCAACCGGGGCGCCAGACGTCGATGCTAGTGTACCGTCCCGTCGCCCGCGAGCGCTGCGCGCCGGCGACCACGGCGGCGCCGCGCGGCGCCGCTCATGCCAGGTCGGCGGGAGACCGGATTACTGGGCGGCCGGCGCGCCGGCCTCGTCCTGCGGCCAGTCGCGGATGTAGGCCTTGAGCATGCGGTTCTCGAAGTCCTGCTCCTCGACCACCGCGCGCGCCACGTCGTGGAACGACAGCACGCCCAGCAGCGTGGGGCCGTCCATCACCGGGATGTAGCGCGTGTGGCTGTCGAGCATCAGCCGGCGCAGCGCGTCGACCGTGGTGTCCGGGCTGCAGTGCACCGGCTGGCGCTGCATCACGCCGTCCACGCGCAGCTGCGCCGGGTCGGCGTCGGCCAGCGCGACGATCACCTCGCGGAACGTCAGCATGCCGGCCAGGCGCCCGCCGTCCATCACGACCAGCGAGCCGACGTCGTGCTGCGCCATGGTGCGCGTGGCCTCGAGCAGTTCGGTGTCGGGCGCCACCGTGAACAGCGTGCCGCCCTTGACGCGCAAAATATCACTGACTTGCATCGCGGTCTCCTGTGTACGCTGACTGCCTTGTACGCTGACTGAAACGCTGACTGAAGCCCCGGTCGGGCATGTTCCCGCGAATATAGCCCACACGCCCGGGTGACGCCAGGCGCGGCGCGACCGCTTGTTCATCAAGAAAACCCGAGGAGCCATCATGCAATGCCTGATCGACGGTGCCGCCGTCCATGTCGAGACCGCCGGAGCCGGCGAGGTCGCGCTGGTGCTGGTGCACGGCGCCTGCCACGACCACCGAGCCTGGGCGCCGGTGCTCGACGCGCTGGCCGACAGCGGCATCGCGCTGTACGCGCCCGACCTGCCGGCGCACGGCGCCAGCGCCGGCCCGGCGCTGCCCGACGTCGCCGCGCAGGCGCAGTGGCTGCTGCGCCTGCTCGACGCCTGCGGGCTGACGCGCTGCGCGCTGGCGGGCCACAGCATGGGCTCGCTGGTCGCGCTGCATGCCGCGGCGCTGGCGCCGCAGCGCGTCAGTCACCTCGCGCTGGTCGGCAGCGCCTGGCCGATGCGCGTGGCGCCGCGCCTGCTCGAGCTGGCGCGCCAGCAACCCGACGAGGCGCTGCAGCGCGTGGCGGCGTGGTCGCAGCGCGCCGACGCACCGGCCGAGCGCATCGCGCGTGACCTCGAGCAGATGCGCGAGGTGCAGCGCGGCGGTGGCGACGCCAACCTGATCGCGCTCGACCTGGCCGCCTGCGACGCCTATACCGAAGCGCCGCAGCGCGCCGCGCAAGTGCGCGCGCGCAGCGCGCTGCTGCTCGGCGCGCACGACCGCATGACGCCGCCGGCGGCCGCGCAGTCGCTGCAGCAGGCGCTGCCGCAGCCGCAGCGGGTGGCGTTCGACAGCGGCCACGACCTGATGGCCGAAGTGCCGCAGCCGCTGGCGCACGCGCTGCGCGAGTTGCTGGCCAGCTGAGCCGGGGCGCGGGCGCGCGAAGCAGGACGCGAATCAGCGCGCGGCGCGCAGCTCGTCGGCCAGCCGGCGCGCGCGCGCCGCTGCGCCGACCACCAGATCGAGGCGCCGCTGCAGCGGGTCGGCCGGGCTGCCCGCCGGGGGCGGTGCCGTCACCGGGGCGGCCTGGGCGTCCAGGCGCTGCAGGGTCCACGTGCGCACCGGGCCCATCATCGCCTCGATCTGCGCCGCGTCGAGCCGGCGCTGGCGCTGCGCGCGCAGCACGCGCAAGCTGGCCAGGTGCGCGCCGAGCAGGTAGCCGTGCTGCATCAGCTCGCCCAGCAGCGGCAGCGCGGCGCGCTGGCGCGCCGGTTCCTCGAGCATGCGCGCGTAGGCCCCGCCCAGCGCGGCCAGCGTGTCGAACAGTTGCTTGCGCGGCACGCGAAACGCGTCCTCGGCGCCGGTCTGCGGCGCCAGCACCGCGGCGGCGTAGGCGCGCTGCGCGCGCAGCAGCGCGTCGAGCAGGCGCGGCAGATCGTGCGCTTCCCAGTTCGGCAGCAGATAGCTGCAGGCCCAGGCCAGCGCGCCGCCGACCGCGGTGTCGAGCAGGCGCTGCGCGATCAGCGCCTGCGCATCGTCGTGCAGCAAGCGCACCAGCAGCAAGGCCATGACCGACGCGGCCAGCGCCGCGTAGCGGTAGTGCGTGGTGGCGAAGGTGCGCGTCAGCACCATGGCGAGCGCCAGCAGCACGAGCTGCAGCGCCAGCGGCGGCGCCAGCGGCAGCAGCAGCGCCACCGCGAGGCAACCCAGCAGCGTGCCCACCAGCCGGTCCTTCAGGCGCTGGCGCGTGACGGCGAAGTTCGGGCGCAGGATCACTGCGATGGTCAGCAGGATCCAGTAGTCATGGCTTTGCGTGTCGAACAGCGCGCGCGCCAGCAGCAGCGCGGCTGCGAACGCCAGCGCCAGGCGCAGCGCATGGCGCAGGATCGGCGAGCGCAGTCGCAGATGGCCGAGCAGCTGGCGCGGCGCATAGTGCAGCGGGCTGAGGAAGGGGGCGACGTCGCCCAGCGCCGGCGCCGTCGGCGTGGCGCTGGCGCGTGCCGCCTGCAAACCGGCAAGCCGGTCAATCTGCGCCTCGATCGCGCGTTGCGTGTGCAGTTGCGAGCCCAGTGCGGTGCAGGCCCGCTGCAGCGGCGCGCTGTCGTGCGCGGCGCGTAGCGCGCGTGCGGCATCGGCCACCGCGTCCCACGCTTCCCGGGCGGGCGGCGGCGCAGCGCTGCCCTGGCGCAAGGCGCGCGCCAGCGCCTGCAGGGCGTCGGCGCCGCGCCGGCAGCCGACGGCCATGCGGTCGGGGATCGAGGTGCCGTCGAAGGCCTCGCGCAGCACCGCCACGTCGGTCTGCGCCGCCAGCATCGCCTCGAACAGGTCGAGCCCTTCCAGCAGCATGCGCACGTCGACCGCCTCGGACGCGCTGCGCGCTTCGCGCAGCACCAGGTCACGCGCCGCCTGCAAGGCGTCGTTGGTGGCCTCCAGCAGCGCCATGCCGCGCGCTGCCGGGTCGTCCGCGTCGGCGTCCGCGAGCCACGCACGCGCCTGCCAGCTGCGGTACGCGGCCAGCGCGTCGAGCAGCTCGGCCAGCGCGCCGCGGCGCGCGCGCACGCGCAGCGCCGCGCCCAGCGCCAGGGCCCAGCCGATGTAGGCGGCGCCGCCGGCGCCGAACAGCGCGACGCCGGCGGCCCAGGTCGAGGCCGACGCCGGTGGTGGCGCGCCGAGCGTGACCACGGTGATGAACAGCACGCTGAAACTGATCGCCAGCGCGCGCTTGCCCCACAGCGCGATCATGCCGCCGGCGAAACCCAGCAGCGGCACCAGGCCCAATTGCAGCCACGGCCGTGCGTCGCTGGCCCACACCAGCGCGAACGCCAGCGTCGCGGCCGTGCAGGTGAAGGCGAGTTCGCGCAGCTTCGTCCCAGGCGGCCCGGCCTGGTCGGCGAAGCCCACGGTCAGCGCGCCGCTGCCCAGCGGCAGGGCCAGCGCGGCGCCACCCAGCATCGCGCCGAGCCAGGCGAACAGCAACAAGCCGGCGGCGGCGACGACGCCGCTGGCGAACTGACGGCCGAGCACGACCCGGCGCAGGGACTCGAGTGGATCCATCGCCTCGATTGTGCCGTGGCTTTGGCAGGGCGCGCGGCGCGGTCGCGTCTAACATCGTGCGCGGCGCACGCAGTCCGGTGACCGGGCGCGACGCAAGCGGCGGGGAGATGCGCATGAAGGTGGTGATCGTCGGGGCCGGCGCGATCGGCGGTGCGCTGGCGGTGAAGCTGGCGTGCGCCGGACACGAGGTCGGCGTGGTCGCGCGTGGCGCGCAGCTGGACGCGATCCGGCGCGACGGCCTCACGCTGCTCGACCCGCGCCAGCGCCTCGCGGCGCGGGTGGACGCCAGCGACGCACCCGAGACCTTCGGCGTGCAGGATCTGGTCGTGCTCGGCGTCAAGGCGCACCAGCTGGGGCCGCTGCTGCCGCGGCTGCGGGGTCTGCTGCAGCCGCACAGCGTCGTGCTGCCGATGCTCAACGGCATTCCCTGGTGGTATTTCCACGGCGACGACGGCCCGCTGGCGCGCGCCCCGGACGGCAGCGTCGCGCGCATCGCGTGCCTGGACGGCGACGGTGCGCTGGCCGCGGCGCTCGATGCGCGCCACATCGTCGGCTGCGTGGTGCACGCCGCGGCGGAAGTCGTCGCGCCGGGCGTGATCCGCGCCAACGGCCAGTACCGCTACATCGTGGGCGAACCGACGCAGCGCGCCAGCGCGCGGGTCGACGCGCTGGCCGCGACGCTGCGCGAGGCCGGCGGCGAGGTCGAGGTCAGCGCGCGCATCCGCGACGCGATCTGGATGAAGCTGATCGGCAACGCCTCGTTCAACGTGATTGCCGCGCTGACGCGCACGCGCATGGACCAGATCTGCGCCAACCCGGAGCTGCTCGAGCTGGTGCGCGGCGTGATGCACGAACTGATCGCGGTCACGCGCGCCTGCGGCTGCACGCCGCTGGTCGACGTCGAGCAGCGCATCGCGATCGCGCGCGGCGTCGGTGCGATCAAGCCGTCGACGCTGCAGGACGTCGAGCGGGGCCGCCGCCTCGAAGTGCAGGCGCTGCTTGGCGCACCGGTCGAGCTGGGCCGCCGCGCCGGGGTCGACATGCCGCTGAGCAGCGCGCTGCTGGCGCTGCTGGCCGAGCTCGACCGGCGCCTCGCCCCGCAGCCGTGACCGTGCGCTGAACCACGGCGCCGCGACGCGCGCGGCGTGCCCGCGCGCCGTGCAGGGACATCACCGCGCGGCGCCGCGGCGCGGCCTATAGTGGCTCCCACGCGGCCCGCTGCGGGTCGCGCTGAGGAGCTGGTTGATGCAACGCGCGCGACGTCATCTGTTGCTCGCCACCGGGGCCGGTTGCGGAATTGCCGGCGTGGGCGCGGTGGCGCCGCTGCTCGCGTCGATGGCCCCGGGCCGTCTGGCCCGGCTGCAAGGTGGGGCCAAGCGCGTCGAGCTCGACCGACTCGCACCCGGCGAGCATCGGGTGCTGCAATGGCGCGGCCTGCCGGTGTGGGTGTTGCGCCGCACGCCGGCAATGCTCGATGCGCTGGCCCGCGGCGAGCATCGCCTGGCCGACCCGATGTCGGTGCACGGCACGACGCCGGCGTGGGCGCGCAACCGCTGGCGCTCGCTGCGCCCCGAGTACCTCGTGTTCAGCAACGTCTGCACCCATCTGGGGTGCGTGCCCGAGTTGCGCCTCGATGCCGGCGCCGGCCTGCCGCCGGACTGGCCCGGCGGCTTCGCCTGCCCTTGCCACGGCTCGCTGTACGACCTGGCCGCGCGCGTCTGGCGCAACATGCCGGCACCCGACAACATGCCGGTGCCCGATTACGAATTCATCGCCGACACCACCATCGTGCTCGGCGTGCACCGCGACTGACGCGGAGCGAGGAGGTCACGATGGAGGTTTCGGGCAAACACCGGCTGCCGCTGCCGCCGGATCAGGCGTGGGGCGCGTTGAACTCGACGCGCATGCTGCGTGCGTGCATTCCCGGCTGCGTCGAGATCGAGCCGCGCGGCGACGGCCACTTCGAGGTCATGCAGGAGCTCGAGGTCCTGGCGCACCGCACGCGCTTCAGCAGCGAGCTGCGGCTGGAGGACGTCGACCCGCCGCACAGTTACGTGCTGCGCTTCAGCGGCAACGGCGGGCAGGGTGGCTTCGGCATCGGCCATGCGCTGATCGCGCTGCAGCCCGACGACGGCGGCACCGTGCTGAACTACAGCGGTGAAGTCGAAGTCGGCGGGCGGCTGGCCCAGCTCGGTCGCGGGCAGGTCGAAGATGCGCTGAAAGCGTTGATCGATGAATTCTTCGCGCGCTTCGAACGCGTGCTGCGCGGCGAGCACCCGGCGCCGCGCAGCGTCGGCGAACGCATCTGGCGTCTGCTGCCGGCCTGGGCCTGGGCCGGCCTGCTGCTGTGCGTCGTGTTCCTGCTGTACATCGGCGCGCACCGTTCGCTGCGCTGACGCAGGACGAAAAAAAACCGGCCAGGGGACTGACCGGTTTGAAAGGTACTTTGGAAAGTACCGAGGAGACAATCGGAACTGCCGGGCCGAGCCCGGCGGGTGACACTCAGGCGGCGCTGCGCTTGCGCGGGGTCGTCGTCTGGGCGGCCTTCAGCGCGCTGCTGGTCACCGTGTTGAAGTTGGCTTCCACGACTTCGGCGGCCTGCTTGCTGGCCTTCTGCACCGAATCGTAGGCGTTGTTGGCGGCGCTCAGCGCGCTCTTCATGATCGCGACCGCGGTCTCGGTGCCGGCCGGCGCGTTCTTCACCGCGGTGTCGACCATCGCTTGCACCTTCTTGTGCATTTCAGCGGCGTTGGTTTCGATCGCCTTGGCGAATTCGGCTTGCGTGCCCGACGCGATCTCGTAGACGTGCTGCGAGTAGGCCAGCAGCTTCTCGGTCACCGGCTGGGTCAGGCCCGGTTGCAGCGAGGCGAGTTCCTGCAGATCCTTCGCGGCCATCGCGTTCAGCGCGGCGTCGGAGGTCTCGTGCAGCGTCGCCTTCAGCGTCTGGATGTTCAGCTCGAGCATTTTCTCGAGGCTTTCGACAGCCTTGCCGCCGAGGGCGAACAGGGTTTCGACTTGCGACTTCTGGGCGGCGATCAGTTGGTCCGGGGTCATCATCATGGGCTCCTGCAGTTGAACGGTAGGCGTGCACGATTCTGGCCGGGAATCACGACAATCCCATGACACCGATCGTGCGGTGCGCTGCCGTTGCTTTGTTGCGGCGCACAAAACGAATTCTAGACCTCCTTTCCGCCCTGTCAAGAACTTTTTTGTGCGGTGCATCAAAAAGCCGACGCTACACTGCCGCGATGACTGCAGAACCGTTGCCCGCGGCCGTCGCGGCCGCGATCTCGACGCGGCGCTCGGTGCGCCGCTTCCGTCCCGACCCGGTGCCGCGCGCCGTCGTCGAAGAGTTGCTGGGCGTGGCCGCGCGCGCGCCGTCCGGCACCAATGTGCAACCGTGGCGCGTGCACGTGCTGCTCGGCGCGGCACGTCAGCGCCTGGCCGCACGCCTGCAGGCGGCGTACGACGATCCCGCGCACGAGGCGGTACACGTCGCCGACTACGCCTATTACCCGACCGAGTGGGTGTCGCCCTACGTCGAGCGCCGGCGCAAGGTCGGCTGGGATCTGTACCGACTGCTCGGCATCGGCCGCGACGACAAGGCCGCGATGCACCAGCAGCACCGGCGCAATTTCGCGTTCTTCGACGCTCCGGTCGGGCTGATCTTCACCATCGACCGCGTGTTCAACCAGGGCAGCTGGCTCGACTACGGCATGTTCCTGCAGACCCTGATGATCGCCGCGCGTGCGCGCGGGCTCGACACCTGCGCCCAGGCGGCGTTCTGTCGCTTCCACCGCCTGATTGCCGACGAGCTCGAGCTGCCGGCGTCGCAGCAGCTCGTGTGCGGCATGGCGCTGGGCTGGGCCGACGAGCTCGCGCCGGAAAACGCGCTGCGCACCGAGCGCGTGGCGCTGGACGATTTCGTGCGTTTCGCCGACGATTGATGCCGGCACGGCGGGCGTCCGGCCGGGCGCGCGGCGGCCTGTTAAAGTTCCAGCTGCGGCGGTCGCGCCGCAGTTCCGAAACGTCCATATTGGATCAAGCCGATGCACGAATCGACTGCGCGACCGCGTGTGCTGGTGGCGCGCGCCGCCTTTGCCGACATCCTCGCCGAGCTCGAAGCGGTGGCCGATGTCGAGTACACCGCCGACGACCATATCGACACGCCGCAGCAGTTGCGCGTGCGTCTGGCCGACAAGCACGGCGCCTTCATCACCAACAGCGAGCGCATCGACGCCACGCTGCTCGACGCCTGCCCGCAGCTGCGCGTGATCAGCACGATGACGGTCGGCGTCGACCACATCGATCTGGCGGCGTGCGCCGCGCGCGGCGTGGTCGTCACCCACGCCCCCGACGTGCTGACCGAGACCACCGCCGACTTCGGCTTCGCGCTGCTGCTGGCCGCGGCGCGCCAGATGGCCGACGCCGAGCGCTATCTGCGCGAGGGGCGCTGGGTCAAGTGGTCCTACGGGCTGTTCGCCGGCGCCGACGTGCACGGTACCACGCTGGGCATCGTCGGCATGGGGCGCATCGGCCAGGCCATCGCGCGCCGCGCCGCGCACGGCTTCAACATGCGTGTGCTGTACCACAACCGCCACCGCCTGCCCGACGCGCTCGAGGCGCAGCACCGCGCGGCCTGGCGCACGCTGCCCGAGCTGCTCGGCGAGAGCGACCACGTGCTGCTGGCGCTGCCGTTCAACGCGTCGGTGCGGCATCTGATCGGTGCGCCGCAACTGGCGCAGATGCGTCCCGGCGCGACCCTGGTCAACGTCGCGCGCGGTGGCGTGGTCGACGAGGCGGCGCTGGCCGCGGCGCTGCACGGCGGCCATATCGGCGCGGCCGGGCTCGACGTGTTCGAAGGCGAGCCCTCGGTCAACCCGCTGCTGCTGCGCGCGCCGCGCGTGGTGCTGACGCCGCACATCGCCAGCGCCTCGGTGCCGACGCGCCGCGCTATGGTCAAGCTCGCGGTCGACAACCTGATCGCGGTGCTGCAGGGGCGTGCGCCGCTGACCCCGGTCGGAGGCTGAGGCGGTGGCAACCCTGCTCGTCGCGATCGCGGCGCTGGCGGCGCTGGGCGCGCTGGGCGCCGCGCTGGCCGCGCTCGGCGGGCAGCGCCGCACGCAGGCCGCGCTGGGC
>JAKAHP010000064.1 GCA_021825505.1 Pseudomonadota bacterium | reverse complement strand
CCAGGCCATGCTCGGGGCGCACGATGTGGCCGACCTGGCCGCTGCGGTATGCCGGCGCGTGGCGGGTGAGGCGCCGATCCGGCTGGCGTGGATCGGCCGTGTCGACGCCGCCGGTGCGGTCGAGGCGTTGGCGCACGCCGGCACGACCGACGCGCCGGAGCTGAGCGCCGCGCTGAACTCGGCGCAGCCGCGCATCGCGCACGCCTGGCGTGACGCGCTGCCGGTGTTCGTCGCCGCCGGCGCCGGCGACGACGGCGGCGCGGTGCTGCCGCTGCAGCGCGACGGCGTGGTGCGCGCGCTGCTCGGGGTGCACTGGGCGCCGCAGCGCAGCATCCGCTCCGAGCTGCAACGCGTCTTGCGCGACCTTGCTCGCGATGTCGCCAACGGGCTGGCGCGGGTCGAGCTGCAGCGCCGCCTCGAGCAGCTGACCCTGGTCGACCCGCTCACCGACCTGCCGAACCGACGCGCGCTCGAGCGCCATCTCGAGCACGCGATCCGCCGCGCCGAGCGGCTGGGCACGGTGGTCGCGGTGGGACTGGTGGATCTCGACGATTTCAAGCCGGTCAACGACCGCTACGGTCACGAAATCGGCGACGCCTTGCTGCGCCAGCTCGGCGAGCGCCTGCGCGCGCTGATGCGCGGCTCGGAAATGGTCGCGCGGCTCGGCGGCGACGAGTTCGTGCTGGTCATCGAGGATCTCGATGCGCAGCGCGCGCTGGCGCAGCTCGGCCCGGTGCTCGAGCGTCTGCACGGCGCGGTGCATGCGCCGTTCGACCTCGGCGAAGGCCGGCGCGCCAGCGTCGGCCTGAGCATGGGGCTGGCGCTGGCACCGGCCGAAGGTCGCGAGCCCGACGCGCTGCTGCGCCTGGCCGATGCGACGATGTACCGCGTCAAGCACCAGAAAGCGACGCGGCAGACCTGGTGGCAGCTCGCCGGCGGCGGCGCCGACGACGAGCCGGCCGAGCCGCCGTTCGATCCCTTCGGCAGCGACGCGCGCCGGCTGCTCGGCGGCGTGTCCGAGGTGCTCGACGCGGTCGACGCGCTGTTCATCGACACGCTGTACGCCGAGCTGGCGCAGCGCGCCCAGACGCAGGCGATCGTCGACCTGCTGCCGGCGCCGCGTCTCGAGCAGTTGCAGAGCGCGCAGCGTGCCCACCTGCGTTTCCTGCTCGACGCGGCGACCAGCGCCGCGCAGATCCGCCAGCGCGCCGCGGGCCTGGGCCGGCTGCACGCGCTGGTCGGCGTGACGCCGTCGGCGCTCGTGGCGGCGATGCAGCTGTTCCGCGAACTGCTCGGCTGGCACCTCGACGCCGGCGGGCGGCACGCGCGCGAGCGCTACCGGCTGTTGCGCGTGGTCGACGCGCGCGTACAGATGGACCTGCAGGACCAGCTCGACGCGATGGTCGAGGTGCACAGCGCGTACAACGCGTTCGCGGCGCGTGCGCTGCCGCGCCCGGGACAGGCCTGGGCCGAGGTCGTCGAGGACGAGCTGGCGGCGCTGGTCGCGCTGGCCGGCATCCAGGGCTGCGTGCTGCAGCGCCCGGACGCCGCCGGCGTGCTCGCGGTGCAGGCCAGCGCCGGGCCGCAGGCGGCGGCGATCACCGCGGCGCTGTCGACCCCGGGGCTGCAGTCCTCGCTCGATCCGCACAGCGCGAACGGCCGCGGGCTGTCGGCGCAGGCCTGGCGCACCGAGGCGATCGCCAGCGCCGCCGATTACGACGGACACGCCGGGCTCGGGCCCTGGCGCGAAGTCGCCGCGCGCCTGGGCATACGCAGCGCCGCGGCGATGCCCTTGCTGCACGGCGGGCAGACCGACGCGGTGCTGGCGATCTACGGGGCCTATCCGAACCAGTTCGATACCGAGCAGGGGCGCACCTTCGTCGCCGCGGTGCGCAACCGCTGGAACATGATCGACGAGCAACTGCACCGGCGCCAGCCGCTGGTGCGCCAGCAGGACGCCGAGACCTACCGTCAGCTGCTCTACGCCGACGGGCTGCGCATGCACGTGCAGCCGGTGGTGCAACTGCGCGACGGCAGCCTGCGCAAGGTCGAGGCGCTGGCGCGGCTGATCACGCCGGAAGGCCGCATCGTCGCCCCGGGGCAGTTCCTGCCGGCGCTGCGCGAGGCCGACCTCGACGCGCTGTTCCGCATGGGACTGGCGCAGGCGCTGCAGGCGCAGCGCGCCTGGCGCGCGCAAGGTGTGGACGTCGACGTCTCGCTCAACCTGGCGCCGAGCACACTGCTGCACGCCGATTGCACCGGCTGGGTCGACGACGCGCTGCGCCAGCACCGGGTCGCGGCGCCGAGGCTGACGCTGGAGCTGCTCGAGTCGCAGGAGGTCGACGCGGCGCGCCGCGACGCCGCGATCGCGGCGCTGAAGGCGCTGGGCGTGCAACTGGCGATCGACGACCTCGGCTCCGGCTTCAGCAGCCTGAAGCGCCTGGCCAGCCTGCCCTTCGACGTGATCAAGGTCGACCAGGCGCTGGTGCTCGACATCGAGCGCGATCCGGTCAAGGCACTGAGCCTGATCCGTACCATCGTCCAGATCGGGCGTGATTTCGAGAAGGAAGTCATCGTCGAGGGCGTCGAGAACGACGCCGTGATCGAGGCGGTGAGCCTGCTCGGCGCCACCAGCGGGCAGGGCTACGGCATTGCGCGACCGATGCCCATCGACCGCTTCGTCGACTGGGCGCGCAGCGGGGCGCTGCGCCTGCCGCCGACGCCACCGGTGCGCACCGCGCTGGGGGCGCTGGCCTACCACTGGCTGCACATGCACGACGAGCCGGTGCACCGCGCCGAGCACGCCGACAGCTGTCCGCTGGCCGATTTCCTGCAGCGCTGCGACGATGCCGCGCAAGCCCGCGACTGGCACCGCGCGGTGCACGAGGCGGCCGACCCGGTGGCACGCAAGGCCGCCAGCATGCAGTTGGCAGCGTGGCTGGCGACGGCGGCGGCGCGCTGAGCGGCGCGAGATACATTCAGTATCGACCGCCACGAAAATTCTGACGTTTGTCAGAAACGGACGCGAGTCGCGACCTTACAGTGGCCCCCCATCACCGTGCCGCGGCGTGCGATCGCGCACGTCCGCGCCGCGTCGTCGCCAGGGGCTCAACGTGCAAGCCGAACATTTCCAGCTGTTGCAGCAGGCCTTCGATCCGCTCGACTCCCTCGAGATGCTGGTCGACGCGGATGTGGATGCGCAACACCCGATCGTCTACATGAACCCGGCAGCACGCGACGCGATGACGCGGCTGCACCGCCACTTCAACGCTTCGCTGCGCGACGCCGACGTGCGCCAGGCGCAGGGCATCTCGGTGTTCCGGCTGCACGCCGACGCCACGCCGGTGCGCGAGGTGCTGCGCCGGCTCGCTGCCGGCGAGCTGGCCGAGCACGCCGGCACGATGCGCGTCGGCAGTTCGACGTTCGCGCTGCGGGTGGCGCCGCTGCGCGACGCCGGCGGCACGCTGCTGGCGTTCCATGCCAGCTGCGACGACATCACCGAGCGCCTGCAATGCGACGACATGGCCGCGCGCATGCGCGCCGCGCTGCACGACCTCGAGCGCTCGGCCGCCGCGATCGGGCAGTCGATGCACGGCGCCGCCGAGGTCGTCGAGCGGGTTGGTGGCGCGGTGCAGGGCAATGGCGCCGCGGTGGCCGAGCTGCTCGGCCAGGTCAAGGCGATCAACGCGATCGTCGGCGTGATCCGCGAGATCTCGTACAAGACCAATCTGCTCGCGCTGAACGCGGCGATCGAGGCCGCGCGCGCCGGCGAGGCCGGGCGCGGTTTCGCGGTGGTCGCCGACGAGGTGCGCAATCTGGCGCGCAACGTGCAGTCGGCCACGACCCAGGTCGAGGCGGCGACCGCCGCGATTTCGGACCGCGCACACCGCATCGACGACACCAGTCGCGACTCGATGACGCAGATCGTGCTGGTCGACCGCGTGATGCAGCAGCTCGACGACCAGGTGCGACGCATGGAACAGGCGGCCACGCGCATGCTGTTGCGCGGCGCGCAGGACGACCACCGCGCCTTCGTCGCCCAGGTGTTCGACGAACTGCACAAGGGCGCGGCGATGAAGGCGCCCGAGTCCTTGCCGGACGAGGCGCATTGCCGTCTCGGGCGCTGGTACGAAGGCGCCGGCCGCGAACGCTTCGGCGAGCTCGCCGAGTTCCGCGGCCTGGCCGGCGCGCACGCGCGGGTGCATGGCGCGGCGCGCGAGCTGCTCGTCGCCGCGCGTGCCGGCGACACGGCAGCGCGCGAGACGCTGGGCGCCGACCTGGTGGCGGCGCGCGACGCCGTGCTCGGCGCGCTCGACGCCCTGCTCGCGCGCATCGACGCCGAGGCGCGCTGAGGCACGCCGCCTCAGGCGCGGTCGAGCGCGGCGTCGATCTCGGTCTGCGGGCGGCGCTTGATCGACTCGACGTCGAAGATGTCCGGGTCGTCCTGCCGCGCGCAGGCCCAGGCATAGGTCTTGAAGCCCCCCGACAGGTTGGCGGCGTCGGCGAAGCCGTGCTGCAGCAGGATGCGCAGCGCCAGATAGCCGCGCAGGCCGACCTGGCAGAACACCACGGTCGGGCGCGCCGGGTCGAGCTCGTGCAGGCGCTGGCGCAGCTCGTCGAGCGCGATGTGGCGTGCACCGGGGAGGCTGCCGATGGCGTATTCCTCGGCGCTGCGCACGTCGACCAGCTGCAGCGCGGGGTCGGCCGCATCGAGCCGGGCGCGCAGCGTGCGCCAGTCGACGATGCGGCTGCTGCCGTCGATCACGTTGGCGGCGACGTAGCCGGCGATGTTGACGGGGTCCTTGGCCGAACCGAATGGCGGCGCGTAGGCCAGCTCGAGCTCGGCCAGGCCCCAGACGTCGAGGCCGGCGTGCAGCGCGGTGGCGATCACGTCGATGCGCTTGTCGGCGCCGGCGGCGCCGATCGCCTGCGCACCGACGATGCGTCCGTCGTCGCGCCACACCAGTTTCAGCGTCAGCGGCTGCGCGCCGGGGTAGTACGACGCGTGCGAGCCGCCGTGCGTGATGGTGCTGCGGCACGCGATGCCCTGCGCGCGCGCCTGCGCCTCGCTCAGCCCGGTGCAGGCGACGCCGAGTTCGAACACCTTGAGCACCGCGGTGCCGAGCGCGCCGCGGTAGGGGCGGAGCTGCGCGTCGTCGCGCGCCAGCAGATTGTCGGCGGCGAGGCGCGCCTGGCGATTCGCCGGACCGGCCAGCGGCACCAGCGCAGGCTGGCCGCTGATGCGCTGCTGCACTTCGATGGCGTCGCCCACGGCATAGATATGCGGGTCGGAGCTGCGCAGGAAGGCGTCGACGCGGATGCCGCCGCGGCTGCCCAGCGCGAGCCCGGCGGCGCGCGCCAGCGTGACTTCGGGGCGCACGCCCAGCGCCAGCACGACCAGATCGGCGTGCAGCCGGCGCCCGCTCGACAGGTGCACGCGCGCACCGGCGGCTTCGTCGTCGACGCGCTCGAGGCGCTCGCCCAGCAGCAGCCCGACGCCGTGCTGGCGCAGCGTCGCGTGCACGATCGCCGCCATTTCCTCGTCGAACGGCGCCATCACCTGCGGCGCGGCCTCGACCAGCGTGGTGCGAACGCCGCGCTCGTGCAGGTTCTCGGCGACTTCCAGGCCGATGAAGCCGCCGCCGACCACCACCGCTTGGCGCGTCGCCGGCAGACGCTGCATGATGCGGTCGAGGTCGGGAATGTTGCGCAGCGTGACCACGCGCGGCGAATCGAGGCCGGGCAGCGGCGGGCGCAGCGCTTCGGCGCCGGGGGACAGCAGCAGGCGGTCGTAGGGTTCGGTGGTGCTGCGCCCGCTGGCGTCGCGCAGCACCACCGTGCGGCCTTGCGGGTCGATCGCCACCGCCTCGGTGGCGGTGCGCACGTCGACGCGGTAACGCGCCGCGAAGCGTTCGGCGGTGGTCACCAGCAGTTGCTCGCGCGAGGCGATGGCGCCCGACAGGTGGTAGGGCAGGCCGCAATTGGCGAAACTGATGTAGGGGCCGCGCTCGACGAGCACGATCTGCGCGGCCTCGTCGAGGCGGCGCAGCCGTGCCGCCGCGGTGGCGCCGCCGGCGACGCCGCCGATGATCACGATCTTCATGGCTTGACGTTGGAAAGGGTCAGGCCGCATCGTGCCAGCGCACGCGGCGCGCGCCTTGATTTCGCGCAAACATACTAGGTGTAGTATTTGTGCGGCGCATCATGCGCCGGCCCGGTTGCGCCAGATCAGACCGGATCGTCGTGTCGCCAGGCGTCGTGCCCGGAACCGCGGGCTGGCGGTTGTATCCTGAACAGACCTCCGATACTGCCGGGATCGCCGCGATGGCCTTCGCCCTCGACCAGCTCGGCGGCTGGGGCGCAGCACTCGGCGCCGGGCTGTTGATCGGGCTCGAGCGCCAGCGCGACCAGCCGCCCGACGAAGCCCAGCCGGGCATGCGCAGCTTCGCGCTCGCCGCGCTGGCCGGCGCGCTCGCGCAGGCCTTCGGCGACGCCGCGCTGGCCGCCGCGACGCTGGTGGTCGGCGCCCTGGTCGTGGCCGGCTACTGGCGCGCGCGGGCCGAGGACCCGGGCATCACCAGCGAGCTGGCCCTGCTCGTCACCTTGCTGCTCGGCGCGCTGGCCATGCGTTCGCCCGAGCTCGGTGCGGCGCTCGCGGTGCTGGTGGCCGGGCTGCTCGCGATCAAGGCGCGACTGCACGGCTTCGTGCGCGACGCGCTCAGTGTCGACGAGCTCAACCACCTGTTGCTGCTGGCCGCGGCGGCCCTGATCGTGCTGCCGCTGCTGCCCGATCATCCGCTGCGCTGGCTCAGCGGCTTGAACCCGCACATGTTGTGGGCGCTGGCGGTGCTGGTGATGACCATCCAGGGCGCCGGTCATATCGCTTTGCGCCTGTTCGGCGCCACGCGCGGCTTGCTGCTCGCCGGCGCCTTCGGCGGCATCGTCTCCAGCACCGCGACGGTGGCCGCGATGGGGCGTCGCGCACGCGAGCAGCCTGCCCTGCTCGACGCCTGCGCCGCGGCCGCGCTGGCATCGAGCGCGGCCACCGTCGCCGAGCTCGCGGTGCTGGTGGCGATCGTCTCGCCGGCGCTGCTGCCGACGCTGGCGCCGGCGCTGCTCGCTTGCGCGCTGCTGGTCGGCCTGATGGTCGCGTGGTGGGCGCGGCGCGCGGGCAGCACGCCCGACAGCGGCGCGCTGGTGTTGCGCGGCCATCCGTTCAGTCCGCGCGCGGCGCTGCTGTTCGCCGCGCTGGTCGGCGTCGTGCTGCTCGCCGCGGATCTTGCGCGCGGCCACCTCGGTGACGCCGGCGTGCTCGGCGCGGCCTTGCTCGCCGGTTTCGCCGACGTGCATGCGACGTCGACTTCCGCCGCGCAGCTGCACGCGCAGCATCTGCTCGATGCGACGACCGCGGCGCGTGCGATTGCGTGCGCGTTCAGCACCAATGCGCTGAGCAAGACCGTGGTGGCCTTCGCCGGAGGTTCGCGCCGCTTCGGCGCGCTGACCGCGGCGACCCAGGCCGTACTCGTCGGCGCGTTCTGGCTCGGCTTGAGCGTGGCGGTCTGAACGCGGGGCTTTGAGGCGTCAGGGCGCGCCGAGCGCGTCGGAGCCCGCGAAGCCGTCGGCGCCCAGCGGCACGCGCCGCCCGGCCACGTGCACCGCGGCCAGATTGCGCGCATCGGCCAGCGTCAGCCACGCGAACACGCGCTCGTGCAGGCTGCGCGCGAGCTCGACGCGGTGGCGCTGCAGGGCGTCGGCCGACCACGCCCAGACGCAGAAGTCGGCCCAGGCGCCGGTCTCGAAATGGCCCAGCTCGGCGTCGCGGCGCAGCGTGCGCGCGGCGCCGCGCGTGATCGCGTGCAGCGCGCGCCAGGCGTCGAGGCGCTGGCCCTGCAGCGCCAGTACCTTGTAGGCGTCGGCCGCGCTGCGCAGCTGGCACAGGCTGGTGCCGGCGCCGACGTCGCTGGCGATCGCCACCGGCACGCCGGCCGCCGCGGTCTGCGCCCAGTCGAACAGGCCGCTGCCGAGGAACAGGTTCGACGACGGCGAGAACGCCACCGCGCTGCCGCTGGCGGCGAGCGCGGCGCGATCGTCGGCGTCGAGCCAGATCGCGTGCGCGAACACGCTGCGCGGGCCCAGCAGGCCGGCGCGCGCATACACGTCGAGGTAGCTGCGCGCATCCGGGAACAGCGCGCGCACCCAGTCGACCTCGGCGCGGTTCTCGGCCAGGTGGGTCTGCAGATGCACGCCCTCGAAGGCACGCAGCAGCGCGCCGCAGGACTGCAGCTGTGCCGCGCTGCTGGTCGCGGCGAAGCGCGGCGTCAGCGCGTAGCCGCAGCGACCGCGGCCGTGCCAGCGCTCGATCAGCTCGACGCTGTCGCGCTCGGCCGCGTCCGTGTCGTCGCGCAGCGCGTCGGGGCAGTGGCGATCCATCAGCACGCGGCCGCTGATCAGCGCCATGTCGAGCTCGCAGGCGACCTCGAACAGCGCGTCGACCCCGGCGCGGTGCACGGTCGGGAACACCATCGCGCAGGTCGTGCCGTGCGCCAGCAGCTCGCGCACGAAGCGGCGCGCGCTGCGTCGCGCGTGCGCCGGGTCGGCCCAGCGCGCCTCGGCCGGGAAGGTGTGGCGCTGCAGCCAGTCGAGCAGCTCGGTGCCGTACGACGCGATCACGTCGAGTTGCGGCGCGTGCACGTGGGTGTCGATGAAGCCGGGCAGCAGCAGGTGACCGCGCCAGTCGTGGCGGCGCCAGCGCGGGTCGGGCTCGGCGTCGGCGTCGAGCACCCCGGCGATGCGCTGGCCGCGCACCAGCAACCAGCCGTCCGGCACGAAGCGCACCGCCGCGTCGCCGCTGACGGCGGGGTCGCCGCGCAGGTCGAGAATGTCGCCGCGATAGGCGTCGAGTGGGCTAGGGTCGGTCATGCTGCGGGCGCCGCGAATGCTCGGCGCCGACCACGATACCACGCAGGGCGTCAGAACCAGTGCGCGAGCAGCGGCGCCAGCAGCACGTTGAGCACGCCGACCAGCACCATCAGCAGCCCGGCGATCGAGCCTTCCTCGCGCCCGATGCCGTGCGCGCGGGCCACGCCGGCGCCGTGCGCGCCCATGCCGAACAAGGCGCCGCGCGCCAGTCGCGAGCGCAGCGGCAGCGTCAGCAGCAGCAACTCGCCGAGCGCGCTGCCCAGCACCCCGGTGATCACGACGAACACCGCGGTCAGGTCCGGTCGGCCGCCGATCGCGGCCGACACCGTCATCGCGAACGGCGTGCTCATCGAGCGCGGCAGCAGGCTCAGCAGCAAGGTGCCGTGCAGCCCGAGCAGCGTCGCCAGCAGCCACACCGACAGCATCGCCGCGGCGCTGCCGGCCACCGCACCGGCGCCCAGCAGCAGCCAGTGGCGACGGATCAGCGCGCGCTGCTCCCACAGCGGCAGCGCGAACGCGACGGTGACCGGCCCGAGCAGCGCCACCAGCCAGTGCGTCTGCCCGATGTAGGCCGCGTAGGACTCGTGCAGCGCCAGCGCCAGCGCGATCAGCAGCGCCGGCGCCAGCAGCAACGGCGTCGACCACCAGCGCTGCAGGCGGCGGTGCACGAACTTGCCCACCAGGTAGCAGCCCAGGGTCGCCGCCGACCACGGCAGCGCGCGCGGCCAGGCGTCGAGCAGCAGGTATTCAGCGTGTGCCATGGGCGTGCTCCCGCGGCGCGGCCAGGCGCAGGCCGAGTTCGACCACCCCCGCGGTGGTGCCCATCACGATGACCGTGCTCAACACGATCAGCAACGCGATCTTCAGGCCGAGCCAGCCGAGCAGTTCGGGGTGGTTGAGCACCGCGAGCACCGCGGGCACGAAGAACAGCAGCATCTCGCCGACCAGCCAGTTCGCACCCTTGCGCAGCGCGCCGTCGTGCACGCGACCGCTGGCCAGCAGCGCGAGCAAGGCGAGCATGCCGAGGATGGCGCCGGGAATCGGCCAGCCGGTGGCGCGCGCCACCGCGTTGCCCAGTTGCCACAGCGCGGCCACGAACGCGAGCTGCAGCAGGCGGCTGCCGCGCAGGCGGCGGCGGGTCGGGGTGAGCATAGGGCGCAGGGTCATCGCGGAACTCCTTTCGATGCCATCCTATGCCGCAATGCACCATGTATAAAATGAATCATTCGACTGGTGCCAAGTCGCAAAAGGAATGTCATGGATTTGCGTGCCTTGCGTGTATTCGTCGAGGTCGTGCGCCAGGGCGGCTTCTCGCGTGCCGCGCGCGCGGTCTTCATCACCCAGTCGGCGGTAAGCAAGGCGGTGCGCCAGCTGGAGGACGAAATCGGTGTGCCGCTGCTCGACCGCGACGCCGCGCGCCTGCAGCCGACCGCGGCCGGCGAGATCGTGCTGCGCCGCGCGCAGGCGCTGCTGGCCGAGCGCGACGACCTGCTGGCCGAGCTTGCCGAACTGCGCGGGCTGCGGCGCGGCGTGCTGCGCCTGGGGCTGCCGGCGATCGGCTCCAGCCAGCTGTTCGCGCCGGTGTTCGCCGATTACCGCAGGCGCTGGCCCGGCATCGAGATCCGCCTCGTCGAACAGGGCAGCAAGCGCCTCGAGGAGCAGGTGCTGGCCGGCGAGATCGAGCTGGCGGCGTCGCTGCTGCCGGTGGCCGAAGCGTTCGACTGGCAGATCGTGCAGCGCGAGCGCATCGAGCTGCTGGTCGCGGTCGACCACCCGTTGGCGCAGCGCGCCGTGGTCGCGACCGCCGAGCTCGCCGGGCTGCCGCTGATCCTGTTCGGCGAGGGCTTTGCGCTGAACCCGCTGGTGCTCGACGCCTGCCGGCGCGCCGGCTTCGAGCCCGACGTGGTGACGCGCTCGAGCCAGATCGATTTCGTCGTCGAACTCGTCGCCAGCGGCCTGGGCGTGGGCTTCCTGCCCGGCGCGATCGCGCGCCAGCGCGCCCACCCCGGCGTGCGCGTGCTGCCGCTGGACGACCCCGGCCTGCGCTGGGACCTGGCGCTGGTCTGGCGCCGCGGCGGCCACTTGTCGGCCGCGGCACGGGCGTGGCTCGAGCGTGTCGCCGCGCACCACCCGGCGTAGCGCCGCGCCTGCGCGCCATCCGCGTTATTCGCTCGCGGCGCGCTCGACCAGCCAGTGCAGCAGGGCGTGCTGGGTGCGCGCGTCGGCGCCGGCGTCGAGCCGGCGCAGCCAGGCGGCGGCTTCGGGCTCGGCGCGGCAGCGCAGGAATTCGGCGACGCGCGCCTGGCGCGCCTCGGCGTCGCGCTGCGTCAGCAGCCACTGCTGCGCCAGCGCGCCGAGATAGGTGCGCGGCCCGCCGACCGGCGGCGGTGCCCACGCCGCGTGCCAGCGCACGACGGCGTCCAGCGGCATCGGTCGCGCGATGCCGTAGCCCTGGCCGAGGTCGGCGCCGAGCGCCAGCGCGGCCTCGATCATGCCGGCGTCCTCGAGCCCCTCGACGACGACCTGACGTTCGAGGTCGCGCGCCAGCTGGATCAGCGAGCGGATCAACGGCAGGCTGCGCAGCGGCGCGCGGCGCAGGTTCAGCGTCAGGCTCTGGTCGATCTTGATCGAGTCGAAGGGCAGCGCCGAAAGGCGCTGCAGGCTGCTGTAGCCGGCACCGAGGTCGTCCATCGCCAGCTTGATGCCCAGTCGCGTCAGCCGTGCGACCGCTTCGTCCTGCGCCGACGCGTCGAGCTGGCCGCTTTCCAGCAGTTCGAGGTGCAGTCGCTGCGGCGCGACGCCGTGGCGGCGCAGCGCGTCGTCGACCCAGGCCGGGCAGTCGGCGTCGAGCAGCGTTCCCGGCGCCAGGTTCAGCGACACGTCGACCGACACGC
>JAKAHP010000063.1 GCA_021825505.1 Pseudomonadota bacterium | reverse complement strand
GCTCATTGCGGCGCGGCGCCTTGTCGATGTGGCAGGCGCGCAGCGCCGGCGCCAGCGCGCGGCCGACCAGCACGTGGTCGATGCGCAGCCCCTGGTTGCGGCGGAACGCCAGGTTGCGGTAGTCCCACCAGCTCCAGCTCTTGTCGGGCTGCTCGAAGGCGCGGAACGCGTCGACCATGCCGAGCTCGAGCAAGGCGCGGAAATGCGCGCGTTCGACGTCGGTGCAGTGGATGGTGCCGCGCAGTCCTTCCGGGTCGTAGACGTCGCGATCCTCGGGGGCGATGTTGAAGTCGCCGAGCAGCACCAACTCGGGGTGCTGCACCAGTTCGGCGCGCAACCACGCGGCCAGCGCGTCGAGCCAGCGCATCTTGTAGACGAATTTCTCGCTGTCCGGAGCCTGGCCGTTGGGGAAATAGGCGCCGACGATGCGCAGGCCGTCGACCGTTCCCGCGATCACCCGTGCCAGCGGATCGTCGAAGCCCGGGATGTTGCGCACGACGTCCAGCGCCGCGGCGCCGCGGCTCAGCAGCGCCACACCGTTGTAGGTCGGCTGGCCGAAGCACACCGCCTGCCAGCCGGCCTGCGCCAGCGCCTCGTGCGGAAACTTGGCGTCGACCAGCTTGGTTTCCTGCAGCGCGACGACGTCGGGCTGCTCGAGCGCGAGCCAGTCCAGCAGTTGCGGCAGGCGCACGCTCAGCGAATTGACGTTCCAGGTGGCGATTTTCATCGAAGGGGCTCGTTCGGCGGAAACCGATATTGTCGAGCTTGCGCGGCGATCCCGCCGCGCTCGCCACCCGGACCGCGGGCGGCGTCAGACGCTCACCGTGGCGAGCCACCAGTCGTGCAGATTGCAGGTGCTGGTGACCGAGACCCTGCCCTTGTAGCCGGCCGGCAGACGATGCTCGGACACCGGGTGGTCGTGCCAGCTGAAGGTCTTGCGGCTGAGGAAGCTGCCGTCCTCGAGCACGACGGTGTGGCTGACGATGTAGTGCGCCTCGCTCATCGGATGCGGCGTCGTCACTTTCAGCATGCCGGCGCTGACCTCGACTTGCGGCACATGCAGCGATGCGAGCGCGGCGTAGTGACCGGGGTCGGCGGCGCTGAACACGATATTGCGCAGCGGCGCCGATGGTGCGGCCGCGGCCGCGGAGGGCAGCGCGGTACCGGCGGCGGCCGAAGCCCCGACGGTCAGCGCAGCGCGAACGAAATGACGACGTTCCATGGCATGGCTCCTTGGACAGGCTTGACGACGTGAAGCGGCTTTACCGCGAGCGCCGTCGATGCTGTGGCGTCGCGAACGCCATCATGGCGCATTCGCAAGACCCTGCTCGCGATGGGTTTGCTCGCCGCGCGCAACTCGACGCGTCGTGCAGCCCCGATTGCCAAGACCCGCACAAGCTGGCACACTCACAAAATAAGCACGACCGTTCGTGCCATTAATACACAAACCACCCGAGGAGACACGATGACACTGTTGCGCCTTGCCCGCCGTCTTGCGCTGCCGCTTGCGCTCGCGCTGCCCGCCACCGCCGCGCAGGCGCTGCAGATTCACGGCGTCGCGGTACCCGCGACGGCCGCGCTCGGCACGCACCAGTTGCAGCTCAACGGCGCGGGAACGCGCTACTTCCTGATTTTCAAGGTCTACGTGGCCGAGCTCTATCTGCCGCAGCGCGCCGCCACGGCGAGCGCCGCGCTGCACATGCCGGGGCCGAAGCTGCTGCGCCTGGTGATGCTGCGCGACGTCAGCGGCGACGAGCTGGGCACCAAGCTGACTCACGACATCCAGGCCAATGTCAGTACCGATGCGTTCAACAACATGATCGACGGGCTCGCGCGCATGGGTCAGCTGTTCGCCCAGCACAAGGAGCTGCACAGCGGCGACACGATCGAGCTCGCCGACATTCCCGGGCAGGGTATGACGGTGACGATCAACGGTCGCAGCGCCGGCGCGCCGTTTACCGAACCGGGCTTTTTCGACAACATGCTGCTGGTCTGGCTCGGCGAGCATCCGGCCGCGCAACGCCTCAAGGAGGCGCTGCTGGGCGACACCAAGTCCAGCGACTAGGCGGCGCACGCGCGATGAACACGCTGTCGATTCGGACTCGCCTGGCGCTGGCGTTCGGCGCCTTGCTGCTGCTGCTCGGGCTCATCGCCGGGGTCGGCGGGGTGCAGGCCGAGCGCTATGCGGGCTCGGTCGGGGCGATGGCCGTCGGCCAGTCCCGCGCCGCAGCGCTGGTGCAGGGCATACGCGGCAATCTGAAGAACACGACGCAGATCTTCCTGCAGATGCTGCTGCTGCACGACTACTCGGCGCAGCAGATGGCGAAGGTCAAGGCCAATAGTGTCGCCACCGACAGCGCCATCCACACCCTGCAGGCGCAGGCGCGTGCGGCCGATGCGGCCAATGCACGATTTCGTGCCGAGGCGCTCGCAGCGCGGCGCCTCGACCTCGGCGCGGGCGTGCTGGCGCTGTTGCTGGCCGCGCTGATGGCGTGGTGGCTGGCGCGCAGCATCGCCGCGCCGCTGCGCGAAGCGGTCGCGGTGACGCGGCGCGTCGCCGACGGTGACCTCAGCGTGCGCGTGGCCGCGCGCGGTCGCGACGAGACCGGGCAATTGCTCGGTGCGCTGGCCGAGATGGTGGCGCGCCTGGGGCGGGTGCTGGGCCTGGTGCGTGGCGGCGCCGACGGCATCGCCGCGGCGTCGACGCAGCTCTCGGATACCTCGGCCAGCCTGTCGCAGGCCACTGCCCAGCAGGCCGCTTCGGTCGAGCAGACGCTGGCCACCGTCGCGCGGGCGGCCGAGTCGATCGGGCGCACGGCCGAGCGCGCCAGTCAGACCGAGGCCATCGCCGACGAGGCGGCGCAGGAGGCGCATGGCGTGGGAGACGCGGTGCGCGAGACGGTGGAGGCGATGCGCACGATCGCCGAGCGCATCGCGGTGATCGACGAGATCGCCTACCAGACCAATATGCTGGCGCTGAACGCGGCCATCGAGGCGGCGCGCGCCGGCGTGCAGGGGCGGGGCTTCGCCGTGGTCGCGGCCGAAGTGCGCAAGCTGGCCGAGCGCAGCCAGGTCGCGGCCACGCAGATCGGCGAGCTGGCACGCCACACCGTCGACCAGGCCGACCATGCCGGCCAGCGCCTGGCGCGTTTGCTGCCACGCATCGCCCGCACCTCGGAGCTGATGCGCGAGATCAATGCCGCGGCCGCCGAACAGTCCGGCGGCATGACGCATATCAACGGCCTGATCGAGGACCTGAACGGCCTCACCCGGCACAACGCGGCGGCGTCCGAGCAACTCGCCGCGACCGCCGATGCGATGCGCGGCGAGGCCGCCCGGCTGCAACAACTCGTCGTGCAATTCAAGCTCGCGGCCGGCGCGGCATGAGCGCCCCCAGGGCCGGGCTGCGCCCGACCCGTTCCACCTCGCCGCTTGCAGGCGGCTCGGATTCGACGGGCGCGCGGCCGTGCGCAGGCACGGCCGCTGGTCCCGTCTCAGTCCACCTCGCCGCTTGCAGGCGGCTCGGATTCGACGGGCGCGCGGCCGTGCGCAGGCACGGCCGCTGGTCCCGTCTCATCCCCCGAGGGGGCTCAAGCAGGCTTGGGGCGGCCCTGCGCCTGCTTGGGAGCGCCCCCAGGGCCGGGCGCCGCGCAGCCGCCTCAGGCGGCCGCGAGGGCGCGGCGCCGCCACAGCCCGTCGAGCAGGTACAGCGCGATGCCGGCCCAGACCAGGCCGAAGCCGGTGGCGCGCGTGCTGCTGAACGGCTCGTGGTACAGCCACACGCCGAGCACCAGCAGCAGCGTCGGCGTCAGGTACTGCAGCACGCCGAGCAGCGACAGCGGGATGCGGCGCGCGCCGGCGGCGAACAGCAGCAGCGGCACCGTCGTCACCGGCCCGGCGGCGGCCAGCAGCGCGCGCTGCGCCCCGTCGGCGGCGGCGAAGGTGTTGGTGCCGTGCGCGCTGCACCAGCCGAGGTACAGCAGCGCCAGCGGGAACATCAGCGCGGTTTCCAGCGCCAGCCCCTCCAGCGAGCCCAGCGGCGCGGTCTTGCGCGCCAGGCTGTAGCCGGCGAAGCTCAGCGCCAGCACCAGCGCCAGCCACGGCACGTGGCCGATCTCGATGGTCATCCACAGCACGCCAGCGCAGGCCACCGCCACCGCGCCCCATTGCAGCGCGCGCAGCCGTTCGTGCAGCAGCAGCGTGCCCAGCGCGACGTTGAGCAGCGGGTTGATGTAATAGCCCAGGCTGGCCTCGACCACGTGACCGTGGTTGACCGACCAGATGTAAGTGCCCCAGTTGCAGCTCAGCAGCGTCGCGCTGAGCGCGAAGCGCGCGACGACGCCGCGATTGAGCCGCTTCAGCCAGGCCAGGCGACGCAGTGCGAGCAGGATCAGCACCACCAGCAGCAGCGACCAGACCATGCGGTGGGCCAGGATCTGCAGCGCCGGCACCGACTCGAGCAGCTTGAAATACAGCGGGAACAAGCCCCACAGCGTGTAGGCGCCGAGGGCGTAGGCGATTCCGGGGTTCATGCGCGACGCAGGCGGACAAGGCAATCCGCCATGCTACGGCGGCACGCGCAAACGCGTACGCCGCCGCCGCGGCGCGCACGGCCGTTGAACCGGAAGATCTGCGGCAAACCATTGTGCTGGACTTTGCTAGACCCAGCGTATCTTTCAACTGGGTTTCAGCTCATAGCTGGTACTGCGTCCGCCAGCGGCCGTTTTCTGCAGGATCCCCAGCTCGACCAGGTCGCGCATGTCTCGCAGCGCGGTGTCCGCGGAGCAATGGGCCAGCGCGGCCCATCTGCGGTTGGTGAGCTTGCCCTCGAAGCCATCCAGCAAGCGGTTGAGCACCTTGACCTGGCGCTCATTCAATGCGGTTCCCTGCAGGTCTCGCCAGAACCGCGCCTTGAACAGCACGGCATCGAGTTCGCCATGAGCTCGGGCCAGGGCTTGGCTGAGCATGTCGAGAAACCAGCGCAGCCAAGCTGTCACGTCCATCGAGCCTTTTTGCGTGTGCTCCAGGATGTCGTAATAGGATTTGCGCTCGCGCTGGATCTGGGCAGACAGGCTGTAGAAGCGCTGCGGGCTGTCGTCAGTGCGTGCCAGCAATAGGTCGCCGACGGCGCGTGCGATGCGGCCGTTGCCGTCATCGAACGGGTGCAGCGTGACGAACCACAGGTGCCCGAGTCCTGCACGGATCAACGCGGGATCGCTGGGGGCAGGGTCATTCAGCCAGCTCAGGAAGGCGCGCAGTTCTGCGCTCAGGCGATCAGCCGGTGGCGCCTCGAAGTGCACTCGCGGCCGACGCAGCGCGCCAGACACGACCTGCATGGGGCCATGGGCATCATCTCGCCATCCACCCGTGATGATCCTGGTGAGGGCAGAGTAGCCGGTGGGAAACAGCGCTGCGTGCCATGCAAGGAGGCGTTCTGGTGTCAGGGGTCTGGCGTGCTGGGTGGTCGCATCCAGCACCATCTCCACCACCCCCTCGACGTGCCGGTCAACGGGCGCCAGCGAACCGATGTCGACCCCCAAGCGCCGTGCGATGGAAGACCGCACGGAGGCCACGTTCAGCTGCTCGCCTTCGATTTCACTGGTCTTGAGGACATCGTCGGTCAGGGCGGCCAGGCTGGCTTCGTCGCGCAGACCCAGGCCCACGTCCGCGAGCCGCCCCAGCAACAAGCCCTGGGCGCGGCTGACCTGGGCCATGGGTTCTGCCAGCGCGGCGAGGTCATAACGCCAGCGTGGCCAGTCGGGCGCCTGCCAGATGTAGAGATTATCGCCGCAGTTCATGCGGCGATTGTGGCCCTCATTCGCCGCGGAGGCAAGTTTTCGGGGAAGATCGCCGGTTCGTCAGACGTTGAACAGGAAGTTCAGCACGTCCCCGTCTTTCACCACGTAATCCTTGCCTTCCGCTCGCATGCGACCGGCATCCTTCGCGCCTTGTTCGCCCTTGAAAGCTATGAAATCGTCGAAGGAGATGGTCTGCGCACGGATGAAACCGCGCTCGAAGTCGGTGTGGATCACGCCGGCCGCCTGCGGCGCGGTCGCACCCACCGGAACCGTCCAGGCGCGCACTTCCTTCACGCCCGCGGTGAAATAGGTCTGCAGGCCGAGCAGCGCATAGCCGGCGCGGATCAGCCGGTTCAGCCCCGGCTCGTCCTGGCCGAGTTCGGCCAGGAATTCCTTTTTCTCGTCGGCGTCCATGCCGGCCAGTTCGCTCTCCAGCTTGGCACAGATCGCCACCACCGGCGCGCCTTCGCGCGCGGCGTACTCGCGCAGGCGCTCGAGGTGGGGGTTGTTCTCGAAGCCGTCTTCCATGACGTTGCCGACGAACATCGCCGGCTTCGCGGTGATCAGGCACAGGGGCTTGATCATGGCCATTTCGTCGTCGGACAGTCCCAGCGAGCGCACCGGGCGCCCCTCGTTGAGCGAGGCCTCGCAGCGCTCCAGCACGGCCACGGTGCGCAGGGCTTCCTTGTCGCCGGCGCGGCCCTGCTTGTTCAGGCGGTGGATGGTCTTTTCCACCGTGCCCATGTCGGCCAGGCACAGTTCGGTCTGGATCACCTCGATGTCGGCCAGCGGGTCGACCTGGCCGGCCACGTGCACCACGTTGGCGTCGTCGAAGCAGCGCACGACGTTGACGATGGCGTCGGTCTCGCGGATGTGCGCGAGGAACTGGTTGCCCAGGCCCTCGCCCTTGGACGCGCCGGCGACCAGGCCGGCGATGTCGACGAACTCGACGACCGCCGGCAGCACGCGCTGCGGCTTGACGATCTCGGCCAGCTGCTGCAGCCGCGGGTCGGGCACCTCAACCACGCCGACGTTGGGCTCGATGGTGCAGAACGGATAGTTCTCGGCCGGGATCGCCGACTGCGTCAGCGCATTGAACAGGGTCGACTTGCCGACGTTGGGCAGGCCGACGATGCCGCATTTGAGGGACATGGGAGCTGGGGATTCGAGGAATGCGCCCTGAGCAGGCCAGGGACTCAACGCAGCGATTGTAGGGGGCGCCGAGGTCCGGGCGGCATCTTGTGCTGTTTCAAATCGTCACACATCACGGGTCGGCCCGCGTTGACCGGGGTCGACGCGCTGCCCGAGAATCGACCGCAGATCCGGCGCCTCGCGCCGATACCTATAAAAGGAGACGAGACGATGCAGGGCAAAGGGCGTTGGGCTTTGAAGGCGGCGGCAGCCGCGGTCGCGCTGGCCTGGGGCGTGGCGCACGCGGCGGCGGCGCCGGCCGAAATCAAGATCGGCACGCTGTACGCCAGCAGCGGCGCGTTCGCGGTGGCCTCGCAAGGCCAGCTCGAAGGCCTGAAGTTCTGGGCCGCGACGGTCAACAAGGACGGCGGCGTGTTCGTCAAGGCCTTCGACAAGAAGATCCCGGTGAAGATCGTCGCCTACGACGACCAGAGCTCGACGTCGACCGCGACCACGCTGTACAACCAGCTGATCACGCAGGACAAGGTCGACGTGCTGGTGGCCGATTTCGGCTCGGTGTTGACTTCGGTGGCGATTCCGCTGGCGGCCGAACACAAGATGCTGCTGATCGACCCGACCGGCTCGGGCGCGAACTTCTTCACCAAGCCGACCGACTACCTGGCCGACGTCAGCATCCCGTCGTCGGCGGTGTGGCCGGTGCCGCTGGCCAATATGCTGCGCGCCAAGCACATCAAGCGCGTCGCGGTGCTGTACGGCGCCAACGACTTCGACGCCTCGCAGGCCGAGACGCTCAAGTCGGAGCTGGCCAAGGGCGGCGTCACGCCGGTGTTCTACCACGGCGTGCCGACCACGGAATCGAACTACACGGTGCTGCTGCACACCGCGGCCGCGACCCACCCCGACGCGCTGCTCGAGTTCGGCTACCCGCCGAACGACATCGCGTTCCTGAAGGCGCTGTCGCAAAGCGGGCTGCACTTCAACATGACGTTCACGATCTTCCCGGGGCAGTTGCTCCAGCTGATCACGAAGAACGTCGGGGCCAAGGCGCTGGCCTACACCTATACCTACCCGACGCCGCCGCTGGTGCGTTACGACAAGGTCAGCTACGGCATGAGCACCGGGCAGTTCGTCGACGCGTTCAAGGCCGCCGCGAACAAGGAGCCGAACTTCCTCGACGCCGCCGGCTACAACACCGGGCTGATGATGCAGCACATGCTCGACACCGCGCCGAAGTTCACCCAGCTCGCGTTCCATCAGGCGCTGATGGACGTGTCGGGCAAGACGACGACGCTGCTGGGCGAATTCCGCATCAACGCCAACGGCGCCCAGCTCGGCCAGTTGCTGCCGGTGGCGCAACTTGTGCCCAAGGGCGACCAGGTGGTGCCGGTCGTGGTCTACCCCGAGGACAAGGCCACCGGCAAGGCGGTCTACCCGGCGCCGAAGTCCTGAGCGGGCTCACGCGCCCGCTGATGCTGTCCTGATGTTCCGTGCACGCGCCGCGCTGGCGGCGTGTGCGCGCCGCTGCGCGGAGGTCGCTTGGAGCTGTTCGAGTACGCCGTCATCGGCGGAATCCTCTACGGGATTTTCTTCAGCCTGATCGGCATCGGGCTGAACCTGGTGTTCGGGGTGATGCGCATCATCAACCTCGCGCACGGCCAGTTCATCGTGCTCGGCGGCTATTGCGCCTGGCTGCTCAGCAGCCACTGGGGCTTGAACCCGCTGTGGGGCGCGGCGCTGGCGACGCTGGGCGCGGTCGTCATCGGCTGGCCGCTGTACCGCGGCGTGGTGCCGCGGCTGCAGCGCAGCGCCGACCCCGAGATGCTGTCGTTCATCCTGTTCTTCGGCGTCGGCGAGATCGTCGAGGCACTGACCGTGTTCGCGTTCGGCGCCGACCAGCGCTCGCTGCCCGACGACGCGCTGGGCGGCGGCAACATCGGCGTGTTCGGCCAGCAGTTCCCTGACAGCTGGTGGTGGGCGGCGGGCTTCAGCGTGGCCGCGATGCTGCTGCTGTGGCTGTACTTCACGCGCACCCGGCTCGGCTATGCGACGCGCGCGATCATGGCCGACCGCGACGAGGCGCTGGCCACCGGCATCGACGTGCGCCGGGTGTCGGCGATCGCCTTCGTCGTCGGCCTGGCGCTGGCCGGTATCGCCGGGGTGTTCGTGCCCTATCTGCTCGGCTCGGTGTCGCCGGACATGGGCGGCGGCCTGACCACGACAGCGTTCGCCATCGTCATCATCGGCGCGCTCGGCAACCCGCTGGCCACCGTGGTCGGCGGGCTCGTGTTCGGCCTGGGCACGATGCTGATGCAGACCTATTACGCCAGTTGGTCGAACGTGGTGCCCTACGCGCTGCTGCTGGTCATCGTGCTGTTGCGGCCCTCGGGCCTGTTCGGAAAGGCGGTGCGCCTTGCGTGACGCGTCCCATCTGCGCGGCCTGCGCGCCGGCCTGATCGCGCTGGCGCTGGTCGGCGCCGGCTTCCTGCTGCTTCCGCACCTGTACAGCAACCAGTCGCTGCTGTTCACGCTGATGACCTTCGTCGCGCTGGCGCAGGGCCTGAACCTGCTGTACGGATTCACCGGCTACCTGCCGTTCGGCTACGTCGGCTTCTTCGGCTGCGGCGCCTACGCGACTTCGCTGCTGGTGCTGCACACCGGGCTGCCGGTGCTGCTGTGCGTGCTCGGCGGCGGGCTGGCGGCGGCGCTGCTGGCGCTGCTGCTGGGGCCGCTGCTGCGGCTGTCGGGCGCGTATTTCTCGATCGCCAGCTTGGCGGCGTCGCAGATCCTGTTCTTCGTCGTGTCCAACCCCAACCTGGCCGACGTCACCGGCGGCCCCTACGGGCTGAAGATCGAACGCGTGTACGCGCCCGACGCCAGCTACCTGACGATGCTCGCGGTGCTGCTGGCGACCTGCGCGCTGGCGGCCTATTTCCGCGCCTCGCGCTTCGGGCTGAAGCTGCGCGCGATGAAGCAGGACGCGGTCAGCGCCGCGATGGCCGGGCTCGACGTGGTCTGGCTGCGCCTGCTGGTGTGGCTGCTGTCGGCGCTGGCGGCCGGACTGATCGGCGGCGTGTACGCGTGGAACCTGTCGGTGTTCTACCCCGACGCCGTGTTCACGCTGCAGATCTCGGTGTTCGCGATCGTGTTCGCGCTGTTCGGCGGGGTCGGCACCGTGCTCGGCCCGGTGATCGGCGCGGCGGTGCTGTACACGCTGTACGCGGTGATCGGCGTGTCGACGCCGCAGTATTTCCAGCTGGTGTACGGCGCGCTGATCGTGCTGCTGGTGCTGTTCCTTCCCGGCGGCGTGCTGTCGCTGTTCACGCGGCGGGGCATCGATGTCTTCTGAACTGCTGCGATTGCACGAGGTGCACAAGCACTTCGGCGGCCAGGTCGTGCTCGACAAGGTCTCGTTCAGCGTCGCCGCCGGCGAGATCGTCGGCCTGGTCGGGCCCAACGGCTCGGGCAAGACGACCACCATCAACGTGATCTCGGGGCTGCTGCGCGCCGACGCCGGTCTGATCAGCTTCGACGGCACCACGCTCAACGCGCTGCCGATGCACAAGCGTGCCCACCTCGGCCTGAACCGCACCTTCCAGGTGCCCAAGGTGTTCCGCGAGATGAGCGTGCGCGAGAACGTCGAGGTCGCCGCGCTGGCGGCGCACGCCCCGCTCGACACGGTCGACGCGGTGCTCGACGAGATCGGCCTGCGCGAGGTCGCGCAGCGCAGCGCCGGCTCGCTGACCGCGAACCAGCAGAAGCTGCTCGACCTCGGGCGCGCGCTGGCGACACGGCCGAAGCTGCTGCTGGTCGACGAGATCGGCGCCGGGCTGAACCCGGCCGAGCTCGGCGCGATCGCCGAACTGCTGCGGCGCCTGGCCGCGCGCGGCATCGCGCTGATCGTGGTCGAGCACCTGCTCGAGTTCCTCGGCCGCATCACCGAGCGCGTCATCGTGCTCGGCGCCGGGCGCATGCTGTTCGAGGGCACGCTGGCCGCCGCGGCGCGCGACCCGGAAGTCGTCGCGGCGTTCATCGGAGGTTGACGCGTGGCTCTGCTCGAAGTGCGTGGCGTCGAGGCCGGCTACGGTCCGCTGCAGATCCTGTGGGGCATCGACCTCGACGTGGCCGCCGGCGAGACCGTGCTGCTGCTGGGCGCCAACAGCGCCGGCAAGACCACGCTGCTGCGCACGCTGATCGGGCTGCTGCCGTGCCGCGGCGGCAGCATCGCCTTCGACGGCGAGCGCATCGACGCGCTGGCGCCGGACCAGCGCATCCGGCGCGGCATCGCGTTCATGTCCGAGCTCGGCGTGTTCCCGACCTTGAGCATCGACGAGAACATCGCGCTGGGCGGCTATTTCCTGCCCGACGCGCAAGTGCGGCGCCGGCGCGACGCGCTGTTCGAGCTGTTTCCCGACCTGGCCGGCAAGCGCCGCCAGCCGGCCGCGTCGCTGTCGGGCGGACAGCGCAAGATGCTGGGCATCGCCAAGGTGCTGGTGGCGCAGCCGCGCCTGCTGCTGATGGACGAGCCCTCGTCGGGGCTGGCGCCGGTGTTCGTCAAGCAGGTCATCGACGTGCTCGGCAGCGCGATCGGCGAGGGCACGGCGCTGCTCATCGCCGAGCAGAACGTCGCCTTCCTGCAGCTGGCCGACCGCGGCTATCTGATCGACCATGGCCGGGTGCGCGTGTCGGGCACGCGCGCCGAGCTCGAGGCCAGCGACGCGGTGCGCGAGACCTATTTCGGGCTTTGACGATACGCATGCCGGGACGTTGCGGCTGGCGCACAATAGCGCCTTTCCCGTACCGTTTCCCGAGCAGATGAGCGAAGCGATGACCGATGCCGCCGTGGTCGGCGGCGGGCTGGTCGGCAAGGCCGCGGCGCTGGCGCTGGCCCAGGCCGGCCTGCGCGTGCGCCTGTGCGGCGCA
>JAKAHP010000412.1 GCA_021825505.1 Pseudomonadota bacterium | reverse complement strand
CGCAGCAGCGCAGCGTGGGCGCCTTGCGCACCCAACTGCAACTGCCGTTGCTGGCCTGGATCCGCAATCAGGGCGACGCCGCGCAGCATCTCGCCGCGATGCGCCAGGTGCTCGATGGCATCAGCGCGCAGTGCTACTCGTTGCCGGGGCGGCGTCTGTGGTGGATTGCCGGAGGCGTGGTCGAGGGCCTGGAACGCGGCCTGCTCAGCGAGCACAGCGTCGAGGTCAAGAAACTGATCGGCAAGGTCGACCGCAGCGTGCGCGCTCTGATCGAGGACGGCGAAAGCACCCTGGCGCGCGGCGAATCCGAGGAACTGGCCCGCAACCTGTTGTACTACGTGGCGCGCGCGCGTCCCGGCAGCGAGCGTCTGGCTGCGATCTACCATACCTATCGGCTCGACCGGTTGCTGCCCTCGCAGAGCGAGATCGCACACGCCGAGGGCGCGCTGGCCGGCCACAACCGCATGCTGCTGGACACCGTGGCGCGCGCCATCCGCGAGGATCTGCTGCGCGTCAAGGACGCATTGGACCTGTACCTGCGCAATGTCGAGCACGACCCGCGTCAGCTGGGTGGCGAGGCCGATACGCTGGCGCGCGTGGCCGACACGCTGGGCATGCTGGGGCTCAATGTGCCGCGGCGCGTCGTACACGAACAGCGCGAAACCATCGCTCAGATCGCCGCCGGTGCGCGCGCCGTCGACGAGGCCGCACTGCTCGATGTCGCCGGCGCGCTGCTATACGTCGAATCCTCGCTGGATGACCACATCGACCGCCTTGGCGCCGAGAGCGGTGAGCGCGGATCTCTGCAACTGCCCAAAGCCGAGGCGCGGCGCCTGCTCGAGGCCGTGCTCAAGGAGGCTTCCACCAACTTGGCGCGCATCAAGGACGATCTGGTGGCCTTCATCGAATCGCCCTGGGAGCATGCTCGTGTCGCCGCCGTGCCCACGCTGCTTGACGAGCTGATCGGCGCCCTGCGCATGCTCGACCTGCCGCGACTGCCGGCATTGACCGAGGCCATCGGCCGTTTCGTTCACAACGAACTGCTGGTCGACCGGCGCGTGCCCACCGCCGAACAAATGGATCTCCTGGCCGACGCCCTGGCCTCGGTCGAGTACTTTCTCGAGGCCGTGCGAGAACAGCGCCCGCAGCGCGAGCGCATCCTCGATGTGACCCAGCGCAGCATGGCGGCGCTGGGCTACTGGCCGGCGCCGCCGGCGCGCGCGCTGCGTGAGCCCGTTGCGCAGACCGCCATGGCCGCGGAGTCCGCTGCAGACGCAGACGTGCGCGCGGACTCGTCGCCGCGGATGCCGGGTCAATACGACGCCCGGCAACTGGAAGCCCGGGACGCGCTGTCCGAACTGCCCGAATTGATCCCTGCCGGCACGCCCGAGCCGCTGCCCGGCGCCGGCCCTGGCGAGTGGGTCGAGATCGAGGAGGAGATCGACGAACCCGTCGCCGGCGATGGCGTCGCGCCGCTGGCGGGATTCCGTCAGGATGGCGAGGCCGCCGACGCCGAGATCCGCGAGGTGTTCATCGAGGAAGTGGGCGAAGAAATCCAGGCGCTCAACAGCGGACTGGATGCCTGGCTGGGCAACCCCGACGACCTCGAAACGCTGCGCAACCTGCGCCGCGCCTTCCACACGCTCAAGGGCTCCGGTCGCCTGGTCGGCGCGATGGAGCTGGGTGAGTTCGCGTGGAAGGTGGAAAACCTACTCAATCGCACGCTTGACCACAGTGTGCAACCAGGACCTATGGTGCAAGCGCTGGTCAAGCATGCGGTGGCCGCGCTGCCGGCGGTGCAGTCGTCGCTGCGGGGCGAAACCGCCTATGCACCGCTGGCGGCCATCATGCAGGCCGCCGACAAGCTGGTCGGCGGCGAAGCGGCGGCGGTCGAGGACTTCACTGGCACGGGTACGGCGCTGCCGGTCATGCAAAGGCGCACCGTCACCCGCCGCGTGTGGCGCGCGACTGGGCAGGTTGCGTCTGCTGCAGCGGCACCGGCGTCGCCGCTGGAACCGCCGCTGGGACCGGTGCTGCCGCCTATCGATGCGGTACTTCTGGAAATCCTGCGCAGCGAAACCGCACAGCATCTTGAAACCCTACGCGGCTGGCTCGACCAGCCTGGCGACGGCAGCGTGAGCGAGCCGCTGCTGCGTGCCGTGCATACGCTCAATGGCGCGATCGCGATGGTGGACATCCCGGCGGTCGGGCACGCGCTGGCGCCGCTGGAGACCTACCTCAAGCGTCTGCGCGGCAGCACGCGGGCCATGCCCGCCGAAGGTCGCGCCGCGCTGGCCGAGACTGCCATGCTGATCGAACGGGTGATGGCCGAATACGACCGGCCGCGGCCGCAAGTTCCCGATTCCGATGGACTCGCCGCGCGCATCGCCGCGCTGCGCGATGCCTTGCCCGAGCCGGAGCAGGCGCACCCCGTATACGACGAAATCGGTGCCGAGGCGATCGACGAAACCGAACGGGTCGAAGCCGAACGGGTCGAGGCCGAACGGGTCGAGGCCGAACGGGTCGAAGCCGAACGGGTCGAAGCCGAACGGGTCGAAGCCGAACGGGTCGAAGCCGAACGGGTCGAAGCCGAACGGGTCGAAGCCGAACGGGTCGAGGCCG
>JAKAHP010000411.1 GCA_021825505.1 Pseudomonadota bacterium | reverse complement strand
TAGTGCTGCAGCAGCGCGCGGTAGCCGTGGTAGACGTCGTCGGGCATGACCACGTGCGCGCCGGCCGGCAGCGCCTGCAGCAGCGTGGTGCCGGCGGCCATGCCGGTGGCGAAGAACAAGGTACGCGCGCCGGACTCCAGCGCCGTCAGCGCCTGCTCCAGGCGTTGCTGGGTCGGATTGTCATAGCGCTGGTACAGCAGGCCGTGCGGCAGGCTGCCGTCGGGTGCGTGCTCGAAGGTGGTGGCCAGATGGATCGGCGGCGTCACCGCGCCGGTTTCGCGATCGGGCTCGGCGCCCGCGTGCACGGCCAGGGTTTCGAAACGCATCGAGGTGTCCTTGGAGTCTGCGGATCGAGCGCAATCGCGGCAGGGTAGCGCAGCCTGCGTGCGGCACGGTATCGGGCCGTGCGCGGGCCCGTGGTCCGCCGTAACGGCATAATGAGCGCAACACCGATCACCGACGCCCTGCTCATGTCCGTGCACGATTCCGATCCCGCGACGGCCGCGCTGGTCGCCGCCGCGCAGCACTACTTCGTGCCCGTGTACCGACCGCGCGCGGCGGTGCTCGACCACGGCCGCGGTGCGCGGGTGTGGGACATCGAAGGCCGCGAGTTCGTCGACTTTGCCGCCGGGATCGCCGTGTGCGGGCTCGGTCACGCCGATCCGGAACTGGTCGCGGCGCTGACCGCGCAGGCCGGCAAGCTCTGGCACACCAGCAACGTGTTTCTGAGCGAACCGGCGATCCGGCTGGCTGGGGAACTGGTCGCTGCCTCGGGATTTGCGACGCGGGTGTTCTTCTGCAACTCCGGCGCCGAAGCCAACGAGGCGGCCATCAAGCTGGCCCGACGCTGGGCGACAGCGCAGGGGCGCCCGCCGGAACGGCGCGTGATCCTCAGCTTCCAGGGATCCTTCCACGGCCGTACGCTGGCGACCGTCACCGCCACGGCACAGCCCAGGTACCAGGAAGGCTACGAGCCATTGCCCGCCGGTTTCCGCTACGCCGCGTTCAACGACGCCGACGCGGCTGCCGCCGCGATGGCGGATGGCGATGTCGCCGCCGTGCTGGTCGAGCCGGTGCAGGGCGAGGGCGGCGTGATGCCGGCGGCGCCGGGCTATCTCGCCGCGTTGCGTATGCTCTGTGACCGCCACGACGCGCTGCTGATCTGCGACGAGATCCAGTGCGGCATGGGCCGTACCGGGACCCTGTTCGCGCACCCGCAGGATGGCGTCATCCCCGACATCGTCACCCTGGCCAAGGCGCTGGGCGCGGGCTTCCCGATCGGTGCGATGCTGGCGGGACCGAAAGTGGCCGAGGTGCTGCAGTACGGCGCGCACGGCACGACATTCGGCGGCAATCCGCTGGCGGCGGCGGTCGCGCGTGTCGCGCTGCGGCGGCTGGCCGCGCCCGGGCTGCTGGCCAACGTCGAGCGCCAGGCGCGGGCGCTGCGCGCCGGCCTCGAACGCATCAACGCCGAGCTCGGCGTTTTCAGCGGGGTGCGTGGTCGCGGGCTGATGCTGGGCGCGGTGCTGGCGGAGCCGCACCGCGGCAGGGCGGGCGACGTGCTTGACCACGCACAGCGCGCCGGACTGCTCCTGTTGCAGGCCGGGCCCGACGTGCTGCGTCTGGTGCCGCCGCTGGTGCTGACCGACGCCGATGCCGCCGAAGGTCTCGATCGCCTGCGGATCGCGCTGCGCGGATTTCTCGACGGCTGAGGCGGCCGGCCCGATCAGCCGCCGCGCGCGACGCGAAAGGCATGCCGCGCGGCGTCCAGCGTCTCGGCGATGTCCTGCTCGCTGTGCGCCGTCGACATGAAGCCGGCCTCGTAGGCACTGGGCGCGAGGTAGACGCCGCGTTCGAGCATCGCATGGAAGAAGCGGCGGAACGCGGCCACGTCGCAGGCCGTCGCCTGCGCGTAGGTCTCGACCGGTCCGGTGCTGAAGAACAGGCCGAACATGCCCGGTACGCGGTTGATCGCGAACGGCACGCCGGCCTCGCCGGCACAGGCCTTGAGGCCGTCGGTCAGCAGCCTGGTCTTGCGATCCAGTTCGGCATGGAAACCGGGCTGGGCAACCAGTTCCAGCATCGCCAAACCCGCAGCCATGGCAACCGGGTTGCCGGAGAGCGTGCCGGCCTGATAGATCGGCCCGGCCGGCGCGATCTGTTCCATCAGCTCGCGGCGCCCGCCGTAGGCGCCCACCGGCATGCCGCCGCCGATGATCTTGCCCAGCGTGGTCAGATCCGGGACCACGCCAAAGAGCTGCTGCGCACCACCCGGGGCGACACGGAAGCCGGTCATCACCTCGTCGAAAATCAGTGCCGCGCCGTGCGCGCTGCACAGCTCGCGCAGCGCTTCGAGAAATCCAGCGCGCGGCGGAATGCAGTTCATGTTGCCGGCGACGGGCTCGACGATCACGCAGGCGATCCGGTCGCCGTGCTCGGCGAACAGCGTGCGCGCGGCGGCGGCATCGTTGTACGGCAGGGTCAGGGTGAGGTCGGCCAGGGCCTTCGGTACGCCCGGCGAGGACGGCACGCCGAAGGTCAGCGCCCCCGAGCCGGCTTTCACCAGAAAGCTGTCGCCGACACCGTGATAGCCGCCCTCGAACTTGACCACCGTGTCGCGCCC
>JAKAHP010000410.1 GCA_021825505.1 Pseudomonadota bacterium | reverse complement strand
GACTGCCAGGGCTGCCACACGATCAACGGCGAGGGCTCGTATTTCGCGCCCGAACTCGACAACGTCTACACCCGGCGCGGCGGACCCTTCATCAAGGCGTGGATCGCGGCGCAGCCCACCGGAGTGCCGGGCCGTCGCCAGATGCCGAACTTCCATTTCAACGACCAGCAGCTCGATGACATCGTCGCCTACCTGAAGTGGCTGTCGCAGGTCGACACCAACCACTGGCCGCCGAACATCCAGGGCTGAAGACGCGTTCCCCCTTTCCCGACTTCCGGAGTCCATTCATGAAGTTTCGATCCCAAAGCGTCGCGAAGCCGTATTTCATCGCGGCGCTCGCGCTGTTTGCTGCGCAGATCGTTTTCGGCCTGATCATCGGCGCGAAATACGTCGACGGCACGCTGCTGCCGTGGCTGCCGTTCAACGTCGCACGCATGTGCCATACCAACCTGCTGATCGTCTGGCTGCTGATGGCGTTCATGGGCGCGGCCTATTACATCGTTCCCGAAGAAGCGCAGTGCGAGCTGTTCAGTCCCAAGCTGGCGCTGGCCACCTTCTGGGTGTTCCTGCTCGCCGGTGCGGCCACACTGCTGGGCTATCTGCTCGTGCCGTATGCCGAGCTGGCACGGCTGACCGGCAACGCACTGCTGCCGACCATGGGGCGCGGCTACCTCGAGCAGCCGCTGCCGACCAAGGTCGGCATCGTGCTGGTCGCGCTGTCTATGCTCGCCAACCTGACGATGACGCTGCTGCGCGGGCGCAAGACCTCGCTCAACATCGTGCTGGTCGGCGCGCTGTGGGGCCTGGCGCTGCTGTTCCTGCCGGCGTTCTACTTCCCCACCGACACCGTCAAGGACAGCTACAGCTGGTGGTGGGTGGTGCACGGCTGGGTCGAAGGCGACTGGGAGCTGATCCTCGGCGCGCTGCTCGGCTACGTGTTCATCAAGATGACCGGCGTCGATCGTGAAGTGGTCGAGAAGTGGCTGTACATCGTGATCTCGATGTCGCTGGTCACCGGCATCATCGGCATCGGCCACCACTACTACTTCATCGGCGTGCCGGCGTACTGGGAGTGGCTGGGTTCGATCTTCTCGGCGCTGGAGCCAATCCCGTTCATGCTGCTGGTCGCTTTCGCGTTCCGCATGCACGCCAAGCGTCGCCGCGAGCACCCGAACAAGGCTGCGCTGTTGTGGGCCATGGGCACCCCGGTGATGGCCTTCCTCGGCGCCGGGCTGTGGGGCTTCATCATCACGCTGGCGCCGGTGCAATACCTCGCGCACGGCACCGACATGACCGCCGCGCACGGCCACCTGGCCTTCTTCGGCGCCTATGCGATGGTCAGCCTGACGATCATCTCCTACGCGATGCCGCAGCTGCGCGGCCGCGAAGCCAACGGCGCGCTGGCGCAGCGCGTCGAGATGACCGGATTCTGGCTGATGGTGCTGTCGATGCTCGGCATCACGCTGGCGCTGACCGCCGCCGGTCTGGTCACCATCGTGCTGCAGCGCAGCGGCAGCAACCCGTTGCCGTTCATGGAGGTGCAGCAGCGCGAGCAGGTGTTCTTCGTGATCCGCGAGGTCTGCGGTGCCGGCTTCGCGCTGGGCGTGCTGGCCTACCTGAGCAGCTTCTTCGTGCCGGGTGAAGTCGACTTCTCGCGCCAGGTCGAGCGCGCGCTGTCGGCCTGAGGCGAGGCGGGCGATGAACTCCACGGCCGGATTCGACGCGCGCGGCGCCGCAGGCAGCGCGCCGCAGGCGGCGCGCGAGCTGCCCGGCGACTTCGCGATGTGGATGTTCATCTTCGCCGAGCTGACCGTGTTCGCGCTGCTGTTCGCCGCCTATGCGCTGGCGCGCGCCAGCCACGCTGCAGCGTTCGCCGCCGCGCAGGCGGCGCTGGACCACGCCGCGGGCTGGGGCGAGACGGTGTTGCTGGCCACCAGCGGCTGGTGCGTGGCGCGGGCGCGGCGCGCGATCGCCGCGGCACGCGCCGCGAGCTGCGCGCGCTGGCTGCTTGCCGCGCTGGCGCTGGGCATCGGCTTCGCGCTGCTGCGCGCTGCCGATTTCGACGCCGACTTCGCGCGCGGCGTCGCGCTCGACGCCAGCCTGTTCGACATGTTCTACCTCGCGCTGACCTTCTTCCATTTCATGCACGTGCTGATGGGGCTGCCGATCCTGGCGGTGGTCGGCTGGCGCGCGCGTCGCGGCCGCTACAGCGCGGCCGACCATGCCGGGGTCGAAACCGCCGGCGCCTACTGGCACATGGTCGACCTGCTGTGGCTGGTGCTGTTCTTCCTCGTCTATGTCTCGCATTGAATCCCCGGCCGACGCCAGCACCGCGGCGTGGCTGACCATCGTCGCGCTCAGCGCCGCCGGCGCCGTGATCGGCGCGCGTCCGGCCAGCCGTGCGCTGCTCGCCGTTGCGCTGCTGGCCACGCTGTTCAAGGGGCAGCTGGTGATCGACCACTTCATGGGCCTGCGCCGCGTGCGAGCGCGCTGGCGGGTGATGCTCGGCGCCTGGTTGCTGACCCTGGGGCTGCTGATCGGCTTGCCGCTGTTGTGGCGATGAACAAGGAAACTGTCATGTTGATGACCGAAGCGGCGACCGCGCCGCCGCGCTGGCTGCCCGCGG
>JAKAHP010000409.1 GCA_021825505.1 Pseudomonadota bacterium | reverse complement strand
ATCCCGGCTTTGATGGAGCCTCGAGTCCTCTCGATACCGGGCCGCGGGCCTGAAAGCGTCGCTGATTCGGGACAATAGTGGCTCGCTGAAGCGACAAACCTCGCAATTGCGCGGCTTTACAGTGTCACCATGACCCGACAACTCGCCTGAGGCTGACATACGCTTACGAATCAGGCCCGACCGGGGCCGCCTGACCGTGGCGCATCTCGACGACGTGCCCCACGCTAAATGTGAGCTAAATCTGCCTTCGCACACTCCTGCTCATGCGCTGCATCGGCGCTGCCCACGGCCAATGGGCCGTCGAGCCCATCATCCTCAGGAGTGTTTCCATGAAATTGCACAAGACCCTGGTCATCGTCGGCGCCGCCGGCGCAGCCCTGATCGCCGCCACCGCGGCGCATGCCTACGACGGCCAGAAGTACGCGAAGGACGCAGCCATCACCATGGAGCAGGCTTCGCAGATCGCCCTCAAGGCCGTTCCCGGCGCGACCATCACCGATCGCGAACTCGAACGCGAAAAGGGCGGTAGCGGACTGCGCTATTCCTTCGACCTGAAGACTCCCCAGGGGGAACGGGAAGTCGGCGTCGACGCCAGGACGGGCAAGGTGCTCGAGGACAGCGTCGAGGGAGCGAACAAGGACTGAGCCCGAAGCGGCCCCGGCGGATGCCGGGGCCCGCCCCTCGCCTCGATCACCTCCCGATCCATGAAAACCACAAGCGTTGAATCCGTCCTTGCCAAGGTCCCCGAAGCCACTTTGGGCTTCTGGCTGCTCAAGATCGCCGCGACGACCCTCGGAGAGACGGCCGGGGACGCCGTGTCGATGTCCCTGCACCTAGGCTACCTGGCCGCCACGGGGATTTTCGCGGCTCTGTTCGCCGCGCTGGTCTTCGCGCAACTGCGCGCCATGCGCTTTCACCCCATTCTGTACTGGTCGACCATCATCGCCACGACCACGGTAGGCACCACCCTGGCCGATTTCGCCGACCGCTCGCTGGGCATCGGCTACGCTGGCGGCACGAGCCTGCTGCTGACTCTGCTGGGCGCCTCGCTGCTGCTCTGGCAGCGTTCCACCGGCAGTGTTGCGGTGGGCAGTGTGCAATCAGGCAAGGCCGAAGTGTTCTACTGGGTGACCATCATGTTTTCGCAGACCCTGGGAACCGCGCTGGGCGACTGGAGCGCGGACACGGCAGGACTGGGTTACCAGGGCGCGGCCGTGCTGTTCGGCTCGGCGCTAGCGGTGGTCGCGCTGCTGTACTGGCGCACGGCCGTCTCGCGCACCATGTTGTTCTGGGCGGCTTTCATCCTGACGCGCCCCCTGGGCGCCGTGCTGGGCGACTTCCTCGACAAGCCGGTCGCCTCCGGGGGGCTGGAACTCAGCCGGTTTGCGGCCTCGGCCGTGCTGATCGGCGCAATTGTTGTGACGCTTCGCCTGCTGCCGCAGCGCGCCGCGGCCGTCGCGCACTAAGCGCAAAGGTCAGGCCGCATGCGCGTGCTGCTGATCGAGGACGATCCGATGATCGCCGCAGCGATCGAAGTCGCATTGCGTGACGCCGCCTACGCGGTCGACATCGTGCGCGACGGCGAAACCGCCGACCGCGTGCTGCGCGACGGCCAGCATCAGATCGTGCTGCTCGACATTGGGCTTCCCGGGCGCGACGGCCTCAGTGTGCTGCAGCGCCTGCGCGAGCGGGGCGACCGCGTGCCGGTGCTGCTGATCACCGCCCGCGACGCGGCCGCCGACCGGGTACGCGGGCTTGACCTCGGCGCCGACGACTACGTGGTCAAACCCTTCGACATGGACGAGCTGCTGGCGCGCATGCGCGCGGTGGTGCGCCGCCAGTCCGGCCAAGCGACCGCCGAACTGGGCAACGGCGACGTGTGGCTCGATCCCGCCACCCGCGAGGCCCGGCGCGGCGAGCTGAGCGTGGTGTTGACCGCGCGCGAATTCGCGCTGCTGCACGCGCTGCTGCTGCGCCCGGGAACCATCCTCACCCGCGCCCAGCTCGAGGACCGGCTGTACGGCTGGAACGAGGAGGTCGAGAGCAGCGCGGTCGACTTTCTCATCCACGGCGTGCGCAGGAAGCTCGGGGCCGATGTGATCAAGAACGTGCGCGGGGCGGGATGGATGGTGGAAAAGGCGCGATGACCAGCTCCTTCCAGCGTCGACTGGTGCTGCACCTCGGGGTCGCCGTCGTCGGCCTCGGCCTGCTGGCTGCCGCGGCCCAGTTCGTGCTCGCCTGGCGCGAGCTGCGCGAGTCGCAGGACGACATGCTGCGACAGGTCGCTACGCTCGCGTTGCTGCACCCCGGGCATGAGATGTCCACCCCGGGGCGCGGGGTGCTCGACGACCACGATTCGCGCATTCAGGTGGCGATGCTGCCGATCGATCCGGCACCGGCATGGCTGGGATCGGCCATGACCTCCGGGCTGCGCACGGTCGACAGTCGCACCGGCCGCATGCGGGTGTTCGTCCAGCGGCAGGGGCCCTACACCGCGGTGGTCGCGCAGGCCACCGACGCGCGCGACGAACTGGCCTGGAACGGGGCGCTGCGAGCGTTGCTGCCGTCGTTGCTGCTGGTGCCCTTGCTGGTCTGGCTGATCGGTCGCGGCGTGCGCCGGGAGTTCGAA
>JAKAHP010000062.1 GCA_021825505.1 Pseudomonadota bacterium | reverse complement strand
TCATGTTCTGCACCGCCTGCCCCGACGCGCCCTTGGTCAGATTGTCCTGCACGACCAGGATCAGCGCGGTGTCGGGCTGCGGCTTGTGCACCGCGACGCGCAGCAGGTTGGCGCCGCGCACGCTGCGCGTGTCGGGCGTGCTGCCGGCGGGCAGCACGTCGACGCAGGGCTCGTCGCGGTAGGCCTGCTCGTACAGCGCCTGCAGATCCAGCGCGGCACCCGCGTCGGTCAGCCGGGCGTACAGCGTGCTGTGCATGCCGCGGATCATCGGCACCAGATGCGGCGTGAACACGCAGCGCAAGTTGGCGTCGCCGCCGATGCGGCGCAGTTCCTGTTCGATTTCCGGGCCGTGGCGGTGGCCGCCGACGCCGTAGGCCTTGAAATTGTCCGCGGCCTCGGCGAACAGCAGGCCGATTTCGCCCTTGCGCCCGGCGCCGGACACGCCCGAGGCGCAGCTGGCGATCAGGTGCGCGGCGTCGACCGCGCCGGGCGCGCGCAGCAGCGGTGCGAAGCCGATCTGCACCGTGGTCGGGTAGCAGCCGGGGTTGGCGACGATGCGCGCCGCGCGTACCGCGTCGCGGTTCAGTTCGGGCAGGCCGTAGGCGGCCTCGCGCAGCAGGTCCGGGCAGGCGTGCGGCATGCCGTACCAGCGCTCGAAGCTGGCGGTGTCGCGCAGCCGGAAGTCGGCGGCGAGGTCGATGATGCGCACCCCGGCGTCGAGCAGCGCACGCGCCTGCTGCATCGCGACGCCGTGCGGGGTGGCGAAGAACACCACGTCGCATGCGTGCAGCGGCGCCTCGTCGGGCGTCGTGAAGCGCAGGTCGGTGTGCCCGCGCAGGCTCGGGAACATCTCGGCCACCGCGGTGCCGGCTTCCTTGCGCGAGGTGATGGCGCGCAGCCGCGCGTGCGGATGGCGCGCGAGCAGGCGCAGCAATTCGACCCCGGTGTAGCCGGTTCCGCCGACGATTCCGATGTCCAGTACGCGCTGCATGATGCGCTGTGCTCCTTCGCAGAATTCAATCCCGGGACCGTGCATGGTAGCGCCTCGGCCTCGTGTCGCGCCTGCGCCGCGCGGGTCAGTCGGCGTCGCGTCGCGGCTCGTTGAGCGCGAGGAACAGCTGGCTGAGGCTGGCCACCACGCGGTGCGAGGCACGCGCATAGTCGCCGCTGGTGAGCTGGCGCAGCGCTTGCTCGCGCGCACCGTCGTCGACCAGCTGCACGACTTCGCCGGCGCGGCGATGAAACTCGGCGTGCTCGCCCAGCAGCCGCGTGAAAAGGGCGTGCTGCGCCTCGGGCACGCGTGCGCCCTGGTGCAGCCACTGGCCGAGCGCGCACTGGTCGTCGCGGCACACCACCTGCCAGTCGAGCCGTTCGCTCGAGGCGCCGCGGATGTGTTCGGCCAGGCGCACCTTCCAGCGCTGGTGCGCTTCGATCGCCTTGTAGAAATCGAGGCCGCCATAGGCGGCGACGCCGCGCTCGGCCAGCGCGGCGTCGGCGGTCTCGTCGACGCCCTCGTCCACGACCGTCGCCGTCGACGCCGCGTCGGCGCGCGCGCGCCGACGGAACCAGTCCAGCATTCCCATCCAGCACCCCCTTCGGCGGTCGCGGCCGCCCAGCCGTCCGCAGCCGACGCTGCGCGTACATTATGGGGCAGCGGCTGCGCCGAGGCGCCGGGCATCAACCGGCGACGCCGGCGCAGGGTTCGAGACCACAGCGGACGGAAACGCGCGATGGGCTGGCAGCGCCGAATGGCGAACGGGATCGCTCGAGTACGCACGACATTCGGCCGGATGTCGGAGCTGCCGTGGGCGGCGCGGGTCGTGATCGCGCTGGGCGTGTTCGCCTTGATCGCGTGGGTCGACTTCATCACGCCCGGCTACGTCTCGCTCACCGGCTTCTATCTGCTGCCGATCGTGATCGCCGCGCGCTACACCGACGAGGGCACGCTGGGGCTGCTGCTGGGGCTGTCGACCACGGTCAGCCTGTACATGGCCGAGCTGCTCATTCCGCCCGGCGCGCCGAGCTGGGCGACCGCGATGTCGTACTGCTCGGTGCTGCTGTTCTTCGGTGGCCTCGGCTTCCTTGTCTGGCGCGTCCGGCGCGCCTACGCGCGCCTCGAGAAAGCGAGTCGGACGGACCCGTTGACCGGGCTGGCCAACCGTCGCGCCTTCATCGACACGCTCGAGCTGGAGCTCGCGCGTGCGACACGCGGCGGCCAGCCGTACGCGGTCGCGCTGGTCGACCTGGACAATTTCAAGCGGGTCAACGACCGCTGCGGCCATCACATCGGCGACGCCTTGCTGTGCGCGGTGGCGCAGTGCATGAGCGAGACGGTGCGGCGCGTCGATCTCGTGGCCCGACTCGGCGGCGACGAGTTCGCGATCGTGCTGCCGGGCGCCGGGCGCGATGAGGCCGGCGTCGTGCTGGCGCGACTGCTGGCGCAGTTGCGCGCGGTGCTCGCGGCTCACGCCGACTGCGGCGTGAGCGCCAGCATCGGCGTGGTCGCCGCCGACGACACGGCACGGAGCTGGCGCGTCGAGGACATCCTGCGCACGGCCGACGCGGCGATGTACGCGGTCAAGCACGGCAGCAAGAACAGCGTGCGCGTGGTCGACCCGGCCGGCGCGGCCTGAGCGTGGCGCCGAGCTGGTGTACTAGGTCGCGGCGCAGACGTAGATGTCGGTCTTGATCACGCCGTTGTAGAAATGAATTCGCTCGTAGCCTGCGGGGCACGTCTGCGCGGGATTGTCTCCTTTGCAGAGCGCGTTGTGCTCGCCGAATTTCTTGTCGAAATACCCCTCGATCGTTCCCGCCCCGCACAGCGTGCCGGCGGGTGGTTTCAGCGGGTCCCACGCCAAACGGTTCCGCTGACCGGGTCTCGGCGAGCAGGTGAATACCGTTCCATCGCCGTCCCGCGCGATCGCGCCGGGGTGTCCGCACGCCTGTCCGGCCTGCTCCACCTGATCGCCTGTAAGGATCAAATGACTGACGATGACATTGCCTCCCGCCTGCAGGTTGCCTTCGCTGGCGATGCCTTCCTTGGCGAAGATGCCGCCGTTGCTGTCGAGGGCCTTGTTGGCTTCGATCTTTCCCCCGGCGTAGATGTCGCCGGTCGTGCTCAGATTCCGGACACCCGTGATGCTGTGCTCCTGCCCGTTCTCGTCCTTCATGCGCAGATCTCCCTGCATGGGCAACGCGCCGCTGCGCGGCAGGTAGACCGAAAACTGATGGGCGGTGATGCCGCCCAGCGCGCCGAGCACCGCCGGCGCGTCGTGCACCGGGTTGTGCACGCTCCAGGAACGCTGCAGACCGGTGATCTGCCCGCTGTAGGGCGCCAGGCCGCTGAATCCGGCGGGCACCTTGGCCTTGAGCGCCGCGCCGGCCGCCAGGTCGAGGGCGGCGTGTCCTTCGCGCCGCAACGGGCGGTCGAGATAGACCAGCAGATCGAGGTCGCAGGTCGGCCCCGGGCAGCGCGCGCGGTCGTGCGGCTCGATCTGCACCTGCCAATGGCCGCCGGTATAGCCCACGTCCGAGTCGCCGTGGGGGAGGAAATGCGCGGCCTTGAGTTCGGCCACCGTGGGGTGCATCGGATCCTCGAACCCCTCCACCTCGGGGTGGTCCGAGCCGGATAGCGCGCCGAAGTTTTGCGTGACGTAGGCGTGGGCGCCGTTGTAGATGCGCTCCAGTCCAGTAGCCAGATTGGTCATCGTGTTGTTGTCGCTTTGATAGCGCATTTCCATCACGAAGGCGCCCACCATCAGCGACGCGATGAACAGCACGATGATCATCTCCAGCAAGGTCACGCCGCGCTGGCCTGCCGCGCCGGTGCGGGCGCGGCTGTCGCTCGCCGTCGTGACCGCCCCCGCCCGGCTGCTCATCACTTCGTGACCGTGTAGGTGAACGTGTTGGGGTCTACGGCGCACCCCGTGTCGATTGCGGCGGGCGTCACCACGCCGGCCAGTGTCCTCACATCATTGCCACCCACGGTCAAGACACTGGCCGACGGCAGCAGTCCGCGCATGGTCTGGGTGCAGACCGCCGTGTTGAAGTTGCCAGTGACGGTGAAAGCCAGCGCGGTGTTCTCCCCGCCCGGGCCCAGGGCGAGCGACACGGCCACGGCGTGGCCGGTGCCGTCGACCAGCGTGGGTGCAACACCTTCGGCGCCGCGCACGATATTGGCGTCCGTGAAGCACCCGGCGTTGATGAGCGAGGCGGCGGTGACGCCGGCAAAGGACGCCTGGTTGGCATAGGCGTTGCGCGCGCAGTTTCCGGCCTGGGTCAGCAGCCGCACCTCGTTCTGCCCCTGCGCCGAGTGGATCATCTGGTAGCCGAAATAGGATCCGACCATCAGCACCGCGGCGACGGTGAGGCTGATGGTCAGTTCGATCACGGTCAGGCCGCGTTGGCTGGCCGCCGACGCTTGGCGGGAAATGGTGTGGTTCATCAATCTCTCCTCAGTGGGTTTGCTGCATCGCAGCGGGGTTGGACATGGCATCGGTCTGCTGCTTGATGGTCTGGGTCATCAGGCTCAGCACGGCCCAGGCGAGCACCGTGCCCAGCAGCAGGTAGGCCGCCACGCGTATCGCGCCGATCTGGCCGCGTATCGTCGCCGAGGCGCGCTTGCAGGCGTTTTGCGCGCGCGACGTGATGGCCTGCTCCGAATCCCCGCGCAGCGACACCAGCACCAGCGAATCGATCATCGACGCGTCGAGCAGCCCGACGTCGAGCGCCAGGATGGGGCGCACGCGGCAGCTCGGCAGGCGCTGTTCCATCGCGCGGATGTAGTCGGCCAGCCAGCGGTTGCTGTTGGCGCGGATCGCCTCGAGGGCGTGCTCGAGCTTCGGCGTCACCGCCAGTTGCGCGCCGAGCGCGCGCAGGAACAGCGCGGCGTGGTAGGCGCGGTAGGTGGCATAAGGGGCGAAATGGCGGTCCAGCCAGCCGCGCCCGGGGATGCGGCTGGCCACGCTCCAGCGCGGCAGCGACACCAGGTAGAGCGCCGGCAGCACGACGTAGGCGACATCGAACTGCAGGGCGTGGCGCGACATGAAGCCGGTGAAGGCGACCAGCGCGCGCTGATCGAGGGTCATCATGCCGGGCTTGAGCACCGCCTGCGACATCAGGCCGACCATCCACGGCAGGCCGTAGGTCACCAGGCCGATCGCCATCAGCATGTAGATCAGCGGGGTGACCAGCTGGGAGCGGGCCTCGGAGCGCAGCGTGTCGGCCTCGCGCACCGTGTCGATGACCTGCGCGATGCCCTGGAGCAGCGTGCCGCGGGTTTCATGCGCGGCGATCAGCACCAGGTCGGAGGGCGGCACGAAGCCGGCCAGCGCGGCGGCCACCGAGCGGCCCTGCGCCAGTCGATCGCCGATTTCGCGCACGAGGGGGGAGTCGGGGGAGCCGCGCCCCTCGAGCTTCTCGGCGCGATATTGGCAATAGGTGCGCAGCTCGATGCCGCTGTCGAGAAAGTCCTCGTAGAACGCAAGGCGGCGCGCGCTGAAGCTGCGGATGCGCGAGGCCCGGAACAGCGCATCGGGCGAGATCTCAGCCATCGGCACCCAGCTCCTCGTAGGTCGATATGCGCCCGATCAGCCCGTCGACGGTGTCGATGCCGATTACCCCGAGCGCCGCGAAATGCAGCGCGACCTCGAACACGGTCTTGCCCAGCGTCGCCTGCGACAGCAGGTCGGCCTCGCGCCGGCGGCGCCAGCCGCGGAAGGCCTCGCCGAAGCGCCCGGCGGCGAGCAGCAGGCGCTGCGCGTCGTCGGGCGCGAACATCTCGGCCACCACCTGCACGCCGACGCGGCCGCGGTTGCAGGCGGGGCATCCGCGCGCGTTGCGCACGAACAGCAGCTCGCCCGCGATGCCCAGCGCCGCCAGCCGTGCCAGGCGGCTGCGCTCGATCGGTGAGGTCCACGCTTCGCACGCCGGAACCCGGCAGCGCGGGCACAGTCTGGGCACCAGCTGCTGGAACACCGTCAGCCCGATCACGTCGGCGCTGGCCACGATCTCGTGGCTCAGCCCCATCAGGCGGCTGACCAGGCGTTCGTAGCTGCCGCGGCAGCTGCCGGCATGGAACGAGGCGAACACCTTGTGCCCCGACATGCCGAGCTGGGAGAAGATCTCGGCCGTGGCGCTGTCGCGGATCTCGCCCATGATCAGAATGTCGCCGTCGCTGCGCATGCGCACGCGCAGTCCGGCGACGAAGGGGTTGTCGTCGCCGGTGCCGCCGCGCTCGGCCGCGCGTGCCACGGCAAACTGCGACACGTTCGGCGGTCGCCCCTCGGGCGGATCCTCCAGCGTGGCGGCGTAGGCGGTGCCGGCACGCACCTCGGGATGGCTGGCGACGAGGGCATTGAGCGCCGTGGTCTTGCCCGAGCCGGTCTGCCCGGCGAAGATCACCCCGCCGCCGGGTCCGTGGCCGTACTCCTGAAGCAGTGCGATCTGGTCCGGCAGGTAACCCAGCGCGCCGATGTCCGGGGTGTCGCTGATCTTGCCGTCGTAGTTCAGCACGCGGATCGCCACATCGACCCCGTAGCGCTCGGGCGCCGACTGGAAGCGCAGCTCGACGTTGCGTGCATCGGGAATGCGGATGAAACTGGCCATCGGGCGCCGCGCATTGAACTGGCCCTCGCCTTCGGCCAGCGAATTCGCATCCGATTTGGCATAGGCGGCGGCGATCAACTCGTGCATCTGCCCCGGGGGCATGTCCAGCGCCGGCTCGAGTTCGCCGTCGATGCGCAACAGCACGGTGCCGCGCGACTCGCCGCCATCGTTGCGCAACCTGAAATGGATGTCGGAGGCCCCGCTGCCGATCGCGCGCTCGACCAGTTCGCGGAACTGCGCGTCGTAGATCGTGCCCTGGGTGCGACGCTCGACCACGGCCGCACCGCCCGTGGAGCGCGCCGTGACTTCGCGCAATTGCAGCAGCAGCTGGGCGCTGACGGTGCACTCGGCGATTTCGCCGACAGCCTGGCGCAGCGTGGCGCGCAGCTGTGCCAGCATCACTCCGCTGCGTACCGCGGCGATGGACGCCAGCAGCACGCCCGGCTGGCGCTCGACCAGTCGCAGCACCAGCGCGCTCGACGCCATCCAGGCGTCGAACCCCGGGTCGAGCGGCAGGCGCTCGGTGTAGGGGGCGAGCTCGCCGTAGCGCTGGCGCAACTCGTCGAGCGAACGCCATTGCGTGCCTGCGGCGTCGGCCGAAGCATCGCGCGGCAGCAGCATTCCGGCGGCCGGCTTGCTGGACTTGAACAGCGCCACGGCGGAGTTCGCTTCAGCGGCCGTCGGGCGCGGGCTGCGCGCCCTGCCGTTGGCCCAGGTCGAGACGGACGGTGCGCTGCTGGCGGCCGCTGCCGCGGCGCAGGATGGCGCTGCGCGACGCCACGTCGATGGTCTCCAGGGTCCACCGGCTGCCGCCGAGCTGGGGCCTGGCCGCCGACACCGAATAGACCTGATCGCCGAGGGCGATGCGCGCGCGGGGATTCCGCGGCGAGCCGAGAATCTCGAGCAGATCAGGCGTGGGCGCGGTCGGCGCGGACGCGGCCGGGGCCGGGGACGGCACGCGTTGCGCGGCCGCCGCCGGCGTGCCCGCGGGGACCGTGCGCGCCGCCGCCCTGGCCAGCTGTTCCAGCGTCATGCGCGCCGCGCTGGTGGCCGGCGCCAGCGCCGGGAGACTCTGTGCGGACGCGACCGCGGCGACCATGCCGAGGGCGATCAGGATCCACCTGCTACGGGGTTGAGACATAGAACGCTCCCTTGGCCGTGAAGGTCGGGCCGGTGGGCGCCACGGCCACGCCGAGGTCGCTGATGGCCATGTTCGGTGGCAATGCGGTCAGCAGCGTGTGCATCAGGCGGACCGGGCCGTTGATCGCCCACGCGGCCTGCTCGACCATGCCGGGCACCTTCGGTCCGGAGAACGCGCCGACCAGGGTCGGTTCGCTGAGCCGTACCGTGACACCCAGATCTTTGATGGACTGGAAGAAGCTGCCGTCGTCCAACAGGAACTGCTGACGCAAGGGGTAGTGGGCCGCGCTCGACAGCGCAGGCAGCCCGGCGACGTCGATGTCCGCTCCGGTGGTGATCTGGTCGAGCGAAAGGCCGAAGTGCTGCGAGGGCGAGGCCGTGCCGAACGCGGCAAAAGTGGCGCCAGCGGAGTCCGGCGCCCAGTTCGCCGTGCAAGTGGCCACACCGTTCGCGCCCGGCGCGGCCTTGCAGTCGACCCGGCGCAGCATCCAACCGCCCTGTTCGACCGGCTGCTTCAGCATCCAGTCGGCCATGCGCACCCCGAGGACATCGGCCGGGTGGCTCGGCAGGCTCTCGAACGCCGCCTGTTTCGCCTTGCCGTAGCTTTGCGCGAAGTCGGTCGGCAAGGCCGCCCGCTCGACGGTTGCGAGGGTCTGCTCGCGCTGGTACCACGTCACCGCGACGGCGGCGGCTCCAGCCGTCACCAACAGCCCGGCGATCAGCGTGGGCGCGCCCAGCGTCGTCCGAACCTGGCGGATGCGGGCCAGGTGGCGGTCGTCGGCGTCGATCGCCAGCGGCACCAGATCGCATCCGGGGATGTGGAGTTCGGGGCGGCCGAGCGCTTCGGCGTAATGAACGCAGCCGATGCCGTGGGCGGCGACGAAGTCGCGCAACTCCTCGAGGATGTCGGCTTCGGTGCCGACCAGGTCCATGCGCGGCACCGGTTGCCCGCCCAGCACGCCCACCAGGGCCAGCATGCCGCCACCCAGCGCGCTCACGAAGGCGGCATGCTCGGGGCCGGCGCGTGCGACCAGGCTGGCCAGGCTCAGCACGCTGCGGCGCTCCCTGCGCACCGCGCCCGCAAGGGTGCCGAATCCGTACAGCCGCTCTTGCGCGGCATGGCGCGGGCTGTGCTCGACATAATGGCGAGCCTTGTGCAACCTCGCCTTGGACCGCAGTTGCACCGAGTTGAAGCTGCCGCTGCTCGATACCTCCCACTCGAGCCCGGCCGCCAGCAGGACCTCGCCGGCATCGATGATCTGCATGGTCGTCGCCCTCGCTCAGATGCGGCGCGCCGTGACGACGACGACCAGCATGCTGTGGTTGCGCTGGCTGTCGTTGCCGCCGCCGAACAGCTTGAAGCCGGGTTTGCCGACCCCGGTGTCGTTGGATTGGTCCGAGGACTGCTGCAGTCCGGTGAGCATCAGCGACTGGCCGGAGCGCAGCACGGCGACCTCCTGTGCGGTGGTCGGCGATACCGTGGGCAACTGGATCTGCGAGCCGTTGGAGCTGAACGCCGTCAGCTTCGGCGGAGGCGCCAGTGACATGCTCAGGCCGAGGATGATGTGGTTGCCGTCGATCCGCGGCACCGTCAGCAGCGTGAAGCCGGTGGTGACGGTGCCGGCGGTCAGAGTCGTCGTCGGCGCGCCGCCCAGCGCGCTCGCTGGCGTGGTCGCCAGGCTCTCCAGGTAGCCGGTCTGCAGCGCTTGCTGGATGGTGGTCGGCTGGCCGTTGACCGTCACCGCCGGACGCGAGATCAGCAACGAGGTCCGGCCCAGCTGCGACAGCGCCTGCAGCACCGCGGTGCTGCCGCCGAAGCCATGGGGGTTCGGCCCCGAGGGGGTGAGAATGTTGGCGCCGAACGAGAATGGGTTCATGCCGCTGGCGACCTGCGGGATCGGCGCGCCGGCGAGGGTCAGGCCGTAGTCGCTGGCGACGTGCTTGAAGGCCAGCGAGGGATTGAACCCCAGCGTGTCCTCTCGCTTCAGATCGACCGAATAAACCTGGACGTCGAGTGCCACCTGTTCGTTCAGGTTGCGGTTGAGCTGCCTGACCCAGGCCGCGACGCGTGCGAGTTGTGGCGGGGTCGCGGTGACCACGAGCATGCCGTTGGACGGATCGACGGCAACCTTCGCCCCAGCGCCGGCCACCTGGGTCGCGGTGGCCTGAATCGAGTTCCAGGTGTTGCTCTGCGACTCGGCCTTGGCCGTGATGGATCCGGTCGATGCGCTCGCCGATGCACCGCCTCCGCCGGTCGTGGCCGAGGCGATCTGGCTCGCGTTCTGCGTGGTCCAGTTCAGCGCATCGATGGCGAACGTCCGCGTCTGCGTGGCGAAGAATTCGATGGCGCCGGTGGGGTTGATGCGCCAGTAGACGCCCAGCGTGCTGCTGACCTCGGCGAGCAGTCCGCGCAGCGGGCCGACGTAATCCACCTGCATCGTGGGCGCCGTGCGCTGGGCGCCCGCCGTGCCGGCGCCCGCACTGCCGGCGCCGGCGCGGAGGCCTTGAGCGCCGCCTTGTCGGCTGCCTTGACGGCCGTCCATGGCGGTATTCTGAGCGGTGGCGCCCGGCGCGGATGCCGGCACCGAGCCGACTGAAGGGTCGATCTCGACCTCGACGCCCAGCGCATTGGCGATGCGGCCGGCGATCTGATCCAGGCGCAACGGCGCCTGCGCCGCCAGCACGATATGTCGTTCCAGCACGGCCGGCTGCGGTTGCTGCCGCTCGATGCGCTGCCCCAGCAGCCACGGCGCGTCGACCTCCCGCACCACCGGCGGCGAGCTCGGCAGCGTTTGATCCCGCGCGGCGGCCGTCGTCGCGTCGATCTGATGCTGGATTTGTGGATTCGCCGTCGTCGCGCAACCGCCCAGGGCCAGTGCGCATGCCGCCGCCAGCGTGGCGCTACGGGTCAGCTCATTCATGGCTTTCTCCAGCTCGGATCACCAGCGTCTTGTTGCCTTGGTAGAACGTGGCCCGGATATCGGCGCCTTCCTTGGCCAGCACCTCGACCAGCGCTCTCGCAGCGGTCACGAAGTCGCCGCGGAAGACGGTGGCCTGCGGCGCCAGCCAGTCCGCTCTCGGCTCCCACTGCAGGACCCAACCGGCCCGCGCCGCCCAGGCGGCCAGCGCCTGGGAAATCGCCTGGTCGCGCTCGACGCGCCAGGCTGCCGCCGCGACAGGGACCGACGCCGATGCGGCCGGCGCCGATGCGGCCGGCCCGGAGTCGGGGATTGCGCTCCATGCCGGGGCACAAGACGACGCCAGGGCCAGGGAAACAAGCCAGGGTTTGAAGAGTCGCTTGATCGTCATGAACGTCCTCGAGGTGCGGAGATGAACACTCCGGCGCTGCAGGGCATGCGAGATTTATGAATACCGCAGTGAGCAGTGGGGCCATTCTCAGCGTCCATGTCTCAGGGCGGTGTGATGTGCGCCTGAGGGGGGGCTTACTCACGCGAAAGTGCCGATGCGGCCAGAATGAAGGGCCTCAGGCAGGTGCATGCACCGTTGCATCGGTGCTGGACCCACGAAAGAAGGCAGATCAGCAGGCGGCGCCAGACCGGAGGCTGTCACGCGACAACCCTGGTGGCCATCCGGGAGGCCAAAGCCGGTCACGCGACCCGGGCGACGCGAGTGCCATGTCGAGCTGGATTGGCGGCTTGTTCACGGCAAGTCCGGGGCCCTCGCCGGCGGCGCGCCGACGCTCATCCGCACAGGCTCCCACAGCGCCCAGCCAGGGCAGTCCGCTTGCTTCGGCTCAGTCACGGCCCCAGCTGGCATCGGCCACCTTGCATGGCAGCACCCGCGCCACTCTCAGAGCTTGTGATGCCCACTTGGGCGTGTGCGCCCGGTACAGCGTCTGGCGGGCGGGCAGATCAACAAGGATCATCCCACGAAGCCCGAGGCAATCGACTCCCGATAGGCCACCGCGTCATCAGCGCGGTTCTCTTGCACGAGATGGAGCAAGGTCTTGTGCTGGAATTCGTCGTTCAATGCTTGGGGTGGCACGTGTGACGATTCCGCGAACTGGAGCACCACGTTGGCACTCTGATGATCCTCACGCCGCCTTGTCGCCGCCGCCCACGCCAACCCGCACCGCTTGACGCCGCGCGGACCTTGGAGTTCCTGCGCGCTCCTCCAGGCAACCGCTTGGAGGCATTGAACGGCGATCGTTCAGGACAGTTCAGCATTCGGATCAACGATCAGTT
>JAKAHP010000061.1 GCA_021825505.1 Pseudomonadota bacterium | reverse complement strand
GCTGACCGCGCTGGCGATGCTGGTGGTGGCGAAGCTGGCCAACGTCGGCGTGCCCATCGTGCTCAAGCACATCGTCGATGCGCTGAGCCTGAAGGCCGGCGACACGCGCGCCGCGCTGGTCGTGCCGGGGGCGCTGCTGCTGGCCTACGGCGTGCTGCGCGTGTCGGTGTCGGCGTTCACCGAACTGCGCGAGATCGTGTTCTCGCGCGTCACCCAGGGCGCGGTGCGGCGCATCGCGCTGCAGGTGTTCGATCACCTGATGTCGCTGTCGCTGCGCTACCACCTCGAGCGGCAGACCGGCGGCATGTCGCGCGACATCGAACGCGGCACCCGCAGCATTTCCAGCCTGGTGTCGTTCACGCTGTACAGCGTGCTGCCGACTCTGGTCGAGATGAGTCTGGTGATCGGCATCCTGGTGGTGCGCTACGACATCTGGTTCTCGGGCATCGCGGTCGTCGCGCTGCTGCTTTACATCGCCTTCACGATTGTCGTCACCGAGTGGCGCACCGGCCTGCGCCGGTTGATGAACGAGCAGGACTCGCGCGCCAACCAGCGCGCCATCGACGCACTGCTGAACTACGAGACGGTCAAGATCTTCGGCAACGAGGCGCACGAAGCGGCGCGCTACGACGACAACCTGCAGCGCTGGATGGACGCCGCGGTGAAGTCGCAGAACTCGCTGTCGCTGCTCAACCTCGGGCAGAGCCTGATCATCGCGGTCGCGGTCACGCTGCTGGTGTGGCGCTCGACGGTCGGCGTGGTCGACGGCACGATGAACCTCGGCGATCTGGTGATGGTCAACGCCTTCATGCTGCAGCTGTACGCGCCGCTGAGCTTCCTCGGCGTGCTGTACCGCGAGATCCGCCAGGCCCTGACCGACATCGAGCGCATGTTCACGATCCTGCAGCGCGACCGCGAGGTGGCCGATGCGCCGCACGCGCCGGCGCTGCGTGTGGCGCGTGGCAGCGTGCGCTTCGACAACGTGCGCTTCGGCTACACGAAGGCGCGCGAAGTGCTCAAGGGTCTGAGCTTCGAGGTCGAGGGCGGCACCACGCTGGCCATCGTCGGCCCGTCGGGCGCGGGCAAGTCGACGCTGTCGCGGCTGCTGTTCCGCTTCTACGACGTCGATGCGGGTTCGATCAGCATCGACGGGCAGGACATTGCCCAGGTCAGCCAGGCCAGCCTGCGCGCGGCGCTGGGGCTGGTGCCGCAGGACACGGTGCTGTTCAACGACACGGTGGGCTACAACATCGCCTACGGCCGCCCCGGCGCGACGCAGCAGGAGATCGAGGAAGTCGCTCGCGCGGCGCAGATCCACGACTTCATCGCGCGCCAGCCCGACGGCTACGCGACCCAGGTCGGCGAGCGCGGCCTGAAGCTGTCGGGGGGCGAGAAGCAGCGCGTGGCGATCGCGCGCGCGCTGCTGAAGAACCCACCGGTGCTGATTTTCGACGAAGCGACCTCGCATCTGGATTCGGCCAACGAGCGTGCGATCCAGGCCGAGATCCGGCTGGCCGCGCGCAACCGCACGACGCTGATCGTCGCGCATCGCTTGTCGACCGTGGTCGACGCGCACCAGATCCTGGTGCTCGACGACGGCCGCATTGCCGAGCGCGGCACCCACGCCGAGTTGCTCGCCGCCGACGGCCTTTATGCGAGGATGTGGCGCTTGCAGCAGCAGCGTGCCGCTGCCGAGCTTCCCGATGACCTGTTGCGCCTGGCCTGAACGGCGCTGGACGACGATGACCGAGACCCTGACGCTGATTCGCCCCGACGACTGGCACCTGCACCTGCGCGACGGCGCGGCGCTGGCGCACACCGTGGCGTGGAGCGCCGCGCAGTTCGCGCGCGCGATCGTGATGCCCAACCTGAAGCCGCCGGTGGTCGATACCGCGCAGGCGCTGGCCTACCGCGAGCGCATTCTCGCGGCGCGGCCGCCGGGCAGCAGCTTCGAGCCCTTGATGACGCTGTACCTGACCGACGCCACCGCGCCGGAGGAGATCGCGCGCGCACGCTCAAGCGGCGTGGTGCACGGCGTCAAGCTGTACCCGGCGGGCGCGACGACGAACTCGGACAGCGGCGTCACCGCGCTGCAGCGCGTGGGGCCGGTGCTCGAGGCGATGCAGCGCGAGGGCATGCCGCTGCTGGTGCACGGCGAGGTCACCGACCCCGACATCGACATCTTCGACCGCGAAGCGGTGTTCATCGATCGCCATCTGGAACCGATCCGGCGCGCGTTTCCGCAGCTGAAGATCGTGCTCGAGCACATCACCACGGCCTACGCTGTCGACTGGGTGCGCGCGCAGGGCGCGCGCGACGCGCGCGGCGCGCCGCTGCAGGGCGCCACGATCACCGCCCACCACCTGCTGTACAGCCGCAACGCGCTGTTCGCCGGAGGCCTGCGCCCGCATTACTACTGCCTGCCGGTGCTCAAGCGCGAGCGTCACCGCGTCGCGCTGCTGGACGCGGCCACCGGCGGCGACGATCGCTTTTTCCTCGGCACCGATTCGGCGCCGCACGCGCGCGCCGCCAAGGAAGCAGCTTGCGGCTGCGCCGGCTGCCTGACCGCGCCGCACGCGCTCGAGCTGTACGCGCAGGCGTTCGCGCAGCGCGACGCGCTGGCACGGCTGGAGGGCTTCGCCAGCCGCCACGGAGCCGATTTCTACGGACTTCCCCACAACACGGCGCGCATCACGCTGCGCCGCGCGCCCCAGCCGGTCGAACCCAGCCTGCCGTACCTGGACGACGCGATCGTGCCGCTGGCCGCCGGCACCACGCTGGACTGGCGCGTCGACGCCGGCTGAGGCTCCCGGCGCGCCGTGCTTATAGACTCAGCGCGGCGCCGGGCAGGGCGTAGTCGCCGGCACCCATCAGGTCGACGCCGCAGCTCAACTGCTCGAGCCAGTCGAGCAGCTGAGCGATCGCGGCGCCGCGCAGCGGCGCGCCGTGCTGCGGCACGATCATCGCGATGTCCAGCCGGCGCACCATCGCGACCCACAGCTTGAGGATCTTGTTGCTGACCATGTAGCGGCGGTGGAAGGCCTCCATGCCCGGCGGCAGCGGCTGCAGCGTGTCCAGCGGCGTCGCCGCGGCCGCGCCGGGCAGCAGCGACACGCCGAGATCGCCGCTGAACAGGATGCGCGAGACCGGGTCGTAGAACTGGAAATTGCCTTCGGCGTGCATGAAATGGGCGGGCAGCAGCCACAGTTCGGCGCGGCCATAGCGCAGCCGTGCGCCGGCGTCGGGAATCGCGACGACGCGGTCGTCGGTCTTGCCCAGCTTGCAGAAGTGGGGGGCGAACCTCGACCACAGTTCCGAGATCACCAGCTTGGCGCGGGTCGTCGTCATCCAGCGATCGAGCGAGGCGATGATGTCGGGGTCGGCGTGCGAGGCGCAGATATAGCGCAGCTGCTGCGGGTCGAGGTGGCGGCGCACGGCCAGGCTCAGCTCGTTGTAGGTCATGTTGCCGCCCGGGTCGAGCAGCACGCCGACGCCGTGGTCGACGAGCAGAAACTGGTTGGCCTGCACCGCGGCCGCGTCCTCGGGAACGAGGTCGGTGAACATCAGGCAGGCGTGCTGCGGGTCGCGATAGAGTTCGATCGACATGGGGCGCGAAGAGTCGGCGTGATGGACAGCGTAGAGGGATGACGCAGGCGCGCGCTTGACGCGAATCAAGCGCTGCCGGCCGGCGCATTATCATGGAGGCGCGAAGCAGGCCGGGCAGCCGCGCTGCCGCCTTCGGGTGGTGGTGAGGAAGGTCCGGACTCCACAGGGCAGGGTGACGGCTAACGGCCGTGCGCGGTGACGCGACGAACAGGGCCACAGAGACGAGTATGCGCAGGCGACGAGCCGGCGCGGACGTGAAACGCGGTAACCTCCACCCGGAGCAACACCAAATAGGCAGGCGACGGCGCGTCGAAAGATGCGTCGACAGCGCGGCCCGCGCGAGCCTGCGGGTAGGTGGCATCGAGCCGTTGCGGTGACGCACGGCCCAGAGGAATGGCTGCCACGCCGGGAAACCGGCGCACAGAATCCGGCCTACAGGCCTGCTTCGCTTCTCCCCCGATGTGACGGTCGAGCCCTCGGCCGGCGGTGCCGTGCACGGCGCCGGCGCGGCCGGGTGTGCGCGGAACGGCTGGCAACTCAAACCAATACTTTCAGCTTTACGGTCAAGTCCTTAATTTTTAGGGAACTTTTGTCATCATACTGTTAAAAAATACAGCTTCCACCTTACGCTAAGTGCTTGTTTGGAAAGCGGAAATTTGTATTTCCCTATTGACGCTCGGTACTTTGCCCCATAAAGTGCAGCCGAGTGGCAAAAAGTGGGGAAAAGTGCAGCAATGTCAGGCTGCAAGCTCCGCTGACGGAGGGGCGTGTGTTCATCGGCATTTCGGCGTTGACGCTGGACGGCAAAGGTCGGATGACCGTGCCTGCCCGTTACCGCGACATGCTGCTGGCGCAGGCCGCAGGCCGGCTGACGCTGACCAAGAGCCCCGAGGGCTGCCTGCTGCTGTTCGGCGACGCGCAGTGGCAGGACTTCCGCGCCAAGATCGCCGCGCTGCCGATGTCCGCGCAGGGCTGGAAGCGCATCTACCTGGGTCATGCGACCGAATCCGAGATCGACGCGAGCGGCAGGGTGCTGATTTCACCCGAGTTGCGCGGCGCGGCGCGCATCGAGCGCGACATCGACCTGATCGGCATGGGATCGCACTTCGAAGTGTGGGATCGCGCGACGCACCAGGCGCGCGAATCCGAGGTGATCGCTTCGGGCATGCCCGACGCGGTTCGCGACATCGTCATCTGAAGGTGGACGACGATGTCGGGACCGGATAACCACGCTGCAGCCGGGCTGCAGCATCGCACCGTGTTGCTGGACGAGGCCGTCGAGCTGCTGCTCGGCGACCGCGACGGCGTCTACCTCGACGCCACCTTCGGCCGTGGCGGCCACACGCGCGCGCTGCTCGCGCGGCTGTCCGCGCACGCGCGCGTGATCGCGCTCGACCGCGACCCGCAGGCGATCGCCGCCGGCGCCGGGCTGGCCGCCGCCGATCCCAGGCTGAGCCTGGTGCACGCGCCGTTCTCGCGCTTCGGCGAGGTGCTCGACACGCTGGGCGTGGAGCGCGTGCACGGCATGCTGTTCGATCTGGGCGTGTCGTCGCCGCAGCTCGACGAGACCGCGCGCGGTTTCAGCTTCCGCGGCGACGCGCCGCTGGACATGCGCATGGATCCGACGCGCGGCTTCACCGCCGCGCAATTCCTGGCCGACGCGAGCGTCGACGAAATCACCAGGGTGCTGAGGGACTATGGGGACGAACGGGCTGCTTTCCAGATTGCAAAGGCGCTTGTGGCTCGCCGCGAACGCGGCGAACCGGTCGGCCGCACCGCCGAGCTCGCCGCTGTCGTGGCGCAGGCGGTGCGCAGTCGCGAACCGGGACAGGACCCGGCGACAAGGACCTTCCAGGCTCTTCGGATTCACGTCAATGCCGAGCTCGCCGAGCTCGAGGCGGCGCTCGCCCAGGTGATGGCGCGGCTGGCGCCCGGCGGCCGGCTGGTCGTGATCAGCTTCCATTCGCTGGAGGACCGCCTGGTCAAGCGTTTCATCGCGACGCATGCGCAGCCGCCGCGCGTCGAGCGCGCGCAGCAGCGCCTGCCCTTGCGCGACGCGCCGTTCCAGGCGGATCTGAGGGCGCTGGCGCGGCTGCGCCCCGGCGCCGACGAAGTGCGCGCCAATGCGCGCGCGCGCTCGGCGGTGCTGCGTGCGGCCGAGCGCCTCGCCGGAGAGCGCGCATGACGCGGCTGAACCTGCTGCTGCTGCCGCTGGTGGTGATGAGCGCACTGCTCGTGGTGCGCGTGCAGTACGAGGCGCGCCGCGCATTCGCCGCGCTCGACACCGCACGCGAGCGCGCGCAGCAGCTGCAGCTCGACCACGATCGCCTGCAGGTCGAGGTGCGCGCGCTGTCGGTGCCCGAGCGCATCGAGGGCCTGGCGCGCGACACGCTGGGCATGGTCGCGGTGACCGCGGCGCGTACCGATTTCGTGCGCGCACCCGGCGGCATTGCCGCGTCGGTGCCGACGCGATGAGGCCGTCGATGCGTTTCGCCTCGCGTGTTTCCAGCCCCTATGTGCCGCCGCTGCGCGCCCGCAGTCCGCTGCTGCACTGGCGCCTGGCGCCGGGGCGCGCGTGGCTGGTGCGTTCGCTGCTGTACCTGGCGTTCGCCGCGCTGATCGGTCGCGCGCTGTGGGTGCAGGGCATCACCACCCATTTCTACCAGGAGCAGGGCGACCTGCGCTTCATCCGCACCATCGAGCTGCCGGCGATGCGCGGGCGTCTGCTCGACCGCAACGGCAACATCCTGGCGTCCAGCATTCCGGTGAAGACGATCTGGGCCGACCCGGAGACGCTGCGCGCCGATCCGGCGAAGATCGACGCGCTGGCGCGCTTGCTCGCGCTCGACCCGGCCGATCTGCGCCACCGGCTCGCGCTCGACCGCCAGTTCGTCTACGTCAAGCGCCAGGTCGACATCGACACCGCGCGCCGCGTCAAGGCGCTCGGCATTCGCGGCATCTACTTTTCGCCGAGCTATCGCCGCTACTACCCCGAGGGTGCGGCCGCGGCCCAGCTGCTCGGCTTCACCGACATCGACAACCAGGGCGCGGCCGGGCTGGAGCTGCAGCTGCAGTCGCAGCTGGCCGGGCACCCGGGAACGCGGCGCGTGATGCGCGACCGCCTGGGCAATGTGATCGAGGACGTCGACGGCGGCATTCCGCCCGTCAACGGGCAGGACGTGCAGCTGTCGATCGACAGCAAGATCCAGTACCTGACCTACCAGGCGCTGAAGGCCACGGTGGTCGACAACAAGGCCAAGAACGGCAGCGCGGTGCTGATCGACGCGAAGACTGGCGAAGTGCTGGCGCTGGCCAACTACCCCAGCTTCGACCCGAACACGCGCCGCGGCATGCGCCCCGGCGACACGCGCAATTTCGCGCTGACCGACATCTACGAGCCCGGATCGGTGATGAAACCGGTCACCATCGGCCTGGCCCTGCAGGACCACGTGGTCACGCCCAACAGCACCTTCGACACGGCGCCGGGCTGCCAGAACTTCTACGGCAGCCGCATTTGCGACGATTCGGACAACAAGGTGATCGCGCTGCCCCAGGTCATCCAGTACTCGAGCAACGTCGCCACCGGCCAGATCGTGCAGCGCCTGACGCCGCGCAAGCAGTGGGACATGTACACCGCGGTCGGCTTCGGCCAGCGCCCGCAGGTCGCGTTTCCCGGTGCCGCCAGCGGACGGCTGCGGCCGTGGCGCTACTGGCGGCCGATCGACGCGGTCACGCAGGGTTTCGGCTACGGCGTGTCGGTGTCGACCTTCCAGCTGGCGCACGCATACACGATGTTCGCCCACCACGGCGAAATCGTTCCGAGCACGCTGTTCAAGGTCGACGCAGCGCCGCAGGGCGAGCAGGTGATCTCGCCCAAGGTCGCGGCCGAAGTGCGCGCGATGCTCGCGCTGGTCACGGCCAAGGGCGGTACTGCGACCGCGGCAGCGATTCCCGGCTATTCGACCGGGGGCAAGACCGGCACCGCCTACCTTTGGCGCGGCCACGCCTACGACCATCATCTGTTCCGCGCGCAGTTCGTCGGCATCGCGCCGCTGTCGCATCCGCGCCTGGTGATGGCGATCTCGGTCGATCAACCGTCAGGCGGCAAGCACTTCGGTGGCCAGGTTTCGGCGCCGGTATTCGCCGCGGTGATCCCGCAGGCGCTGCGCATCCTCGGCGTGGCGCCCGACCTGCCGGTGGCGCCTGAGCTGCCGGCCGGCCTCAGTGCCGGCGCCGGCAAGGCCGGCACGCCGGCGGGAGGTGCCGCATGACGCGAATGCTCGACAGCAGCGGCGGCGTGCTGCACGCGCTGCGCGCGCTCGGTGCCACCGGCGCGATGCGCAGCGACACGCGGCTGCTGCGCCGCGGCGACGTGTTCGTCGCCTGGCCCGGTGCGGCGCGCGACGCGCGGCGTCACGTCGGCGACGCCTTGCAGCGTGGCGCGGCCGCAGTGCTGGTCGAGGCCGACGGCGCCGAGCACGACGCGCTGCCGCCGCAGGTGCTCGCGGTGCGCGGTTTGCAGCGCCTGGCCGGCGAGATCGCCGACGCCTGGTACGAGCATCCGTCGCGGCAGATGACGGTGCTGGCGGTCACCGGCACCAACGGCAAGACCAGCTGCGCGCTGTGGACCGCGCAGGCGCTGGGCGCCGCCGGGCTGCGCTGTGGCGTGATCGGCACGCTCGGCGTCGGGCTGCCCGAGGAGTTGGTCGCCACCGGGCTGACGACGCCCGACCCGGTGCGCCTGCACCACGAACTGGCGGCGCTGCGGGCACGCGGCGTGTCGTATTGCGCGATCGAGGCCTCGTCGATCGGCATCGAGGAGCAGCGCCTGGCCGGCGTGCAGCTGCATGCGGCCGCGTTCACCAATCTGACGCAGGACCATCTCGACTACCACGGCAGCATGTCGGCTTACGCGGCGGCCAAACGCCGGCTGTTCGACTGGCCCGGGCTGCGCGTGGCCGTATGCAACATCGACGACGCCAACGGCGCCGCGCTGGCCGCACACTCACGCCAGCGCGGGCTGCAGGTGGCGACGACTTCGCTGCAGCATGCCGCCGACTGGCAGGCGCGGCAGCTCGCCAATGCGGCCGCGGGCATGCGTGTCGAGCTGCGCCATGGCGCGCATCGGGCCGAGGTCGAGCTGCCGCTGGTCGGCCGCTTCAACGTCGCCAATGTGCTCGTGGTCTGTGCGCTGCTGCGCAGCTGCGGGCTCGAGTTCGACGCCATCGCCGCGGCGCTGGCGGCGCTGAGCGCGCCGCCCGGGCGCATGCAGCTGATCGGCGCCGCGCCGCTGGTGGTGGTCGACTACGCGCATACGCCCGACGCGCTGGCGCAGGTGCTGCAGACGCTGCGCCCGCTGTGCCAGGAGCGCGGCGGCCAGCTGTGGTGCCTGTTCGGCGCCGGTGGCAATCGCGATCGCAGCAAGCGCGCGCCGATGGCCGCGGCGGTCGAGGCGTTCGCCGACCGCATCGTGCTGAGCAGCGACAATCCGCGCGGCGAGGCGCCGCAGGACATCGCCGACGACTTGCTGCAGGGGCTGGTCGAGCCGACGCGCGCGGCGATCGTGCTCGACCGCGCGCAGGCCATCGCGCAGACCATCGCGCACGCGCAGGCCGCCGACGTCGTGCTGCTCGCCGGCAAGGGGCACGAGCCGACGCAGGAGGCGGGCGGTGCACGGCGCGCGTTCAGCGACGCGTTCCACGCACGTGCCGCGCTGGCCGCGCGTGGCGCCGGCTGGTTCACGCTGCGCGAGCTGGCGGGCTGGGTCGACGGCCAGCTGCACGGCGACGCCGCGCTGGGCGTGGCCGCGATCGGCACCGATACGCGCCGGCTGCAGCGTGGCGATCTGTTCGTCGCGCTGCGTGGCGAGCGCTTCGACGCCAACACGATGCTGGCGCAGGCCGCTGCGGCCGGCGCCGGCGCGGTGCTCGCCGAACGCGGCGCCGACGCTTGCGCCGGCTTGCCCGGAGTGCAGGTGACCGATGGCGGCGTCGCGTTCGGGCGCCTGGCGCGCGCATGGCGGCGCCAGCAGCCGGCCCTGCCGCTGATTGCGGTGACCGGCAGCAATGGCAAGACGACGGTGACGCAGATGGTCGCGTCGATTCTGCGCGCCTGGCATGGCGACGACGGCTACCTCGCTACCCAGGGCAATCTGAACAACGCGGTCGGGCTGCCGCTGACGCTGCTGCGGCTGCGCCCGGCACATCAGGCCGCGGTGGTCGAGCTGGGCATGAACCATCCCGGCGAAATCGCCGAATTGACGGCGATCGCCGAGCCGACCATCGCGCTGGTCAACAACGCGCAGCGCGAGCACCAGGAATTCATGCACACGGTCGAAGCGGTGGCACGCGAGAACGGCAGCGTGCTGGCCGCGCTGCCGGCGAGCGGTGTCGCGGTGTTCCCGGCCGACGATGCGTTTGCCGCGCTGTGGGCCGAGCTGGCCGGCGAGCGCACGCTGCTGCGCTTCGCGCTGCGCGAGCCCGGCGCGGCCGCGACGACGCCCGCCGAGGTGCGCGGCTGGGTCGAGGCCGCCGACGCCGACGCGATGCGGCTGGCGCTGCGCACGCCGGTGGGCGACGCGACGCTGCGCCTGCAACTGCTGGGCGCGCACAACGCGCACAACGCGCTGGCTGCCGCGGCCGCCACACTGGCGGCCGGCGCGCCGCTGGCGGCGATCGTCGACGGGCTGCAGGCGTTCCGCGCGGTGGCCGGGCGCATGCAGCGCCACGCGCTGCGCTGGCCCGAAGGACGCGCCTTCGTGCTGATCGACGACACCTACAACGCCAACCCCGACTCGGTGCGCGCCGCCATCGAGCTGCTCGCGCAACTGCCCGGCCGCCGCCTGCTGCTGCTGGGCGACATGGGCGAGGTGGGCGCGCACGGCGAAGCCTTCCACGCCGAGGTCGGCGCGCTCGCCGCGGCGCGCGGCATCGACGCGTTGTGGAGCGTGGGGCGCGCCTCGCAGGCCGCCGGCACGGCCGCCGTCGGCGTCGACGCACGCCATTTCACCGAGTTCGAGGCGCTCGACCTGCGCGCCCTCGAGGGGTTCGACGCGGTGCTCGTGAAGGGCTCGCGCTTCATGCGCATGGAGCGCGTGCTGGGCGCGCTGCGGCAAGCCGGGGTCACCGAGGAGGGCGCACATGCTGCATAGTCTCGCGCTGTGGTTGATGCAGGTCTCGCCGAGCCTGAGCTTCTTCCGCGTTTTCAACTACATCACGTTTCGCGCGGTGATGAGCACGCTGACCGCGCTGCTGCTCGGATTGGCCGCCGGCCCGGCGGTGATCCGCAAGCTCACAGCAATGAAGGTCGGCCAGGCCGTGCGCCAGGACGGCCCGCAGACGCATCTGATCAAGACCGGCACGCCGACCATGGGCGGTGTGCTGATCCTGCTGGCGATCGCCGCGTCGACGCTGCTGTGGTGCGATCTGTCGAACCGCTTCGTGTGGCTGGTGCTGCTGGTGACTGTGGGCTTCGGTGCGATCGGCTGGGCCGACGACTACCGCAAGGTGGTGTATCGCGACCCCAACGGCATGCGTTCGCGCGAGAAGTATTTCTGGCAATCGCTGATCGGCGTGCTCGCGGCGTTCTACCTTGCGTTCGCGGTGTCGGGCAAGGGCAACGCCGAGGTCTGGCACCTGTTCGTGGCCTGGTTGCGCAGCGGGCTGACGATGCCGCTGCCGCCGGCGGCCGACCTGATCGTGCCGTTCTTCAAGCATGTCAGCTACCCGCTGGGCATCGTCGGCTTCATCGTGCTGACCTATTTCGTCATCGTCGGCTCGAGCAACGCGGTCAATCTGACCGACGGCGCCGACGGACTGGCGATCATGCCGACGGTGATGGTCGGCGGCTCGCTGGGCGTGTTCGCCTACGTCACCGGCAACGTGGTGTTCTCGCGCTACCTGCTGTTCCCCTACATCCCGGGCAGCGGCGAGCTGCTGGTCTTCATCGGCGCGATGGTCGGCGCCGGGCTCGCCTTCCTGTGGTTCAACGCCTATCCGGCGCAGGTGTTCATGGGCGACGTCGGTGCGCTGGCGCTGGGCGCCGCCTTGGGCACGATCGCGGTGATCGTGCGCCAGGAAATCGTGCTGTTCATCATGGGCGGCGTGTTCGTCGTCGAGACGCTGTCGGTGATGGTGCAGGTCGGCTACTTCAAATACACCCGGCGCAAGTACGGACAGGGCCGGCGCATTTTCAAGATGGCGCCGCTGCACCACCACTTCGAGCAGCTCGGGGTCAAGGAATCGCAAGTGGTGATCCGCTTCTGGATCGTCACCATGATGCTGTGCCTGGCCGGTCTGGCCAGCCTGAAGCTGCGTTGACGCGACGATGGAATTGAACGGACGTTCGGTGCTGGTGCTCGGCCTC
>JAKAHP010000408.1 GCA_021825505.1 Pseudomonadota bacterium | reverse complement strand
GCGCTATGCCGACGTCGCGGAGCAGACCCGCGCCTGGGACGCGATCAAGGCCGACGAGCGCCGCGCCCGCGGCGAGGCGGCTCCGGAAAGCGTGCTCGACGGCGTCGCCCGCGGCCACTCCGAATGGCAGCGCGCGCTGAAATTGCAGCAGCGCGCGGCCACGGTCGGTTTCGACTGGCCCGGACCGGCCCCGGTGCTGGACAAGCTCGACGAGGAAATCGCCGAACTGCGCGCAGAGTTCAACGGCCCCGACGCGGTGCCTGCCGACACCGCGCGCATCGAGGACGAGCTGGGCGATCTGCTGTTCGTCGCCGCCAATCTGGCCCGTCATGCCGGCATCGATCCGGCACGCGCACTGCGTCACGCCAACGCCAAGTTCGAGCGCCGCTTCCGCGCCATGGAGCGACTCGCCCGCGAACGCGGTGTTGATCTTGCGTCGCTGCCGCTGACCGAGCAGGACGCGTTGTGGGACGCGGTCAAGGTGGAGGAGCGGCCGGGCTAGCCGTGAGTGGCGGAAAGCGGCCGCCCATCAAGTCCCGCTATCACCAGCGGACTGCAACCGAACCTCCCCACGTCGCATCCAAATCGGCAAACATCGCGATCGGTTCGCGAAGGAGGCCGTATGGGTGGGTTGGTTAATGTACTCGGGGTGGTACTGAGTTTGGGGATGCCGATCATCATCGTGATTGCCGGGCTGATCTACAGCTACCGGCGGGCGCAGCTGCGTCAGCAATTGCTGCTGAAGCTGGCCGAATCGGGCCAGCCGATTCCGGCCGAGCTGCTGCATCCCCGTTCGACGCCACGCTCGCCGCTGCGCGCGGCGATCGTCTGGGCTGCGGTCGGCCTGGGTCTGATCGTCTTCGGTGCCATGACCGATCAACGCCCGATTCTGGCGGCGGGCTTCATTCCGCTGCTGGTCGGCCTCGGATTGCTGCTCGTGCACTGGATCGAAGGCCGGCGTGAGGCGCCGCGCACGGACGCCGGCACGCCGGAACGGCTGCCCTGACGACGCCGGCGGCTCGCGGCGGAGGATCGCGGATGGATGCGGACGCAGGTGCCGAGGCGCTGCTGGTCCGGCAGGCCGTGGCCGGTGATCGCCGGGCCTACGGCGAGCTGGTGCGCCGGCATCAGGGCCGCGTGCGGGCGCTGCTGCGCCGGTTGTGCCGGGAGGATGCGGCGCTCGCGGACGATCTGGCGCAGGATGCGCTGGTCCAGGCCTGGCGCAGGCTCGAGCATTTTCGCGGTGAAGCGGCCTTCGCAACGTGGCTCTATCGCATCGCCTACAACACCTTCCTGATGCACGTGCGCCGCCCCACGGTCCGATCCATGCGGGCGCCCGACGAGCGCTGGGGCGACGACGCAGGCCCGGCCGCGGAGCCCGCCGGGACGGACCTGGTCGAGCAGGGCGAAGTGCGGCGCGCGCTGGCCTGCCTGAGCGAGCCGGAGCGCGCCGTCATCGTGCACTGCTATTACCTCGATCTCAGCCACAGCGAGGCCGCCTTCGTCATCGGCTGCCCGCTGGGTACACTGAAATCGCACCTCGCGCGGGCCCTGCAGAAACTGCGCAAGCGGCTGGGCGAGGACATCCCGGTGAGGATCTGACATGAACGGTCACTGGCATTCGCCCCATGATGCTTCCGGCCTGCCGGACGCCGTCGCGTGCGTCGAGGCGCTGCTGCGCGCGGATGCGCGACGCGAGACGCGGCTTGAAGATGCAGGCTTCAGCGAGCGCGTGCTCGCGCAAATTCCGCCGCGCCGCTCCACGGCGCCCTGGGCGTGGGCCCTGCCCGTGCTGGGCATGTTCGCGGCCACCGCGGTCACACTCGTCGCCTCCGGTTTCCGGCTGCCCGGGCTTGCCGGTCTGGCATGGCCTCGGGATCTGCCGCTGCTGGTGCAGGCGCTGTGGCCTTGCCTGGTGCTCAGCGGCGCGCTGATGATCGGCGCGATCCTGACCTTCGGCGAGGATGGCTGGCCGGGACTTCCCGACTTGGCCCGGTACCGCGGCATCCGCGATTGAGTCGCGTCATCCGCCACCCGATCTTTCATTCACGCGACACACGAACCGCCCCACCCTCCGATGGAGCCCGCCATGCACCGCCTGCTTGCCTGTCTCGCCCTGCTGTTGATGCCTGCGCTGGCTGCGGCCAGCCCCTGTCCTCACGAGACCCTGCGCACGCTCGACCTCGACGCCGTCGGCCTGCGCCAGGCACGCTTCGTGCTGGGTGCGGCCGATCTCGAGGTGATCGGCGTGCCCGGGCTCGCCAGGGTCGAGGTGCGCGGCCGCGCCTGCGCCTCCGATCCCAAGGCGCTGGCCGGCATGACGCTGGAATCGCAGCGCCAGGGCGATACGGTCGTGGTGACCGCGAAGATGCAAAGCAGTGGCGGCGGATGGTTTTCATGGGACAGCCGCCGTTTCACCCTGAGCGTACGCGTGCCGGCGGCGCTGGCGCTGGCGGTGGCCACCGGTTCGGGTGATGTCGATGCGCAGCAGATCGCGGCGCTGGACGTGACCTCGGGCTCGGGCGACCTCAGCGCGCGCGGCATCGCCGGCGCGGTCGGCCTGCGCCTCGGCTCGGGCGATGCGCGCCTGACCGATATCGGCAGCCTCGACCTGCGCGGCACCGGTTCGGGCGATGTGCACGCCGAGC
>JAKAHP010000060.1:11696-11999 GCA_021825505.1 Pseudomonadota bacterium | reverse complement strand
GCGACTTCGCGCAGGCGCGCGTCGGCGCCGCCGTGCGCGCCGCGCGCCAGCGCCAGCACCGGCACGCCCTGCGCGAGCAGCGCGTCGACCAGCGCGGCGCCCAGGCCGCGGCTGTGTCCGGTGACGATCGCGCAGGTGTCGTGGGTCTGGTCCATCGTCGACTCCTCGTTGATCAATGCAGCGCGTCGCCCGGCTGCCCAAGGAAGGTGAGCGCCCCTGTCACGCCTGCCGTGGCAGCGCCATACAGGGCGGCGTTCCACCACCACCCGCTCGCCGGAGCGCCGCCGCCATCCTTGCCGCGGG
>JAKAHP010000060.1:0-11686 GCA_021825505.1 Pseudomonadota bacterium | reverse complement strand
ATCGTCCACTCCTCGTTGATCAATGCAGTGCGTCGCCCGGCTGCCCCGGGTCGGACGCCAGCGCCTCGCGCCAGGTATGCGCCGGCACATGGGTGCTGAGGCGCTCGAGCAGTCGTTCGACGATCGCGTCGTCGATGCCGTGGCCCAGCCCGGGGAGCAGGTCGGCGGTGATGTCGGCGCCGATCGCGACCAGATGCTCGGCCGCGGCATGAGCCAACGCCGCCGGAATCACCGCGTCGCGCATGCCGTGCAGAAGATGCAACGTGGTGCGCGGCGCCGGCCGCTGCGGCAGTTCGGCGAAGCGCCCGGACAGCGCGACCACGCGCCCGGACAGCGCCGGCTCGTGCAAGGTCGTGTGCAAGGCCATGATCGCGCCTTGCGAGAAACCGATCAGCGCGGTCTGCGCGACGCCGGCCCCGCACTCGCGCTGCCAGCGCCGCACCTGCTCGCTGAACGCCGGCAGTGCGGCGGCGACGCGCTGCACGCGATTGGCATCGTCGACATCGCGTACCGAGAACCATTGCCGCCCGGCGCCGAACTCGCAGTGCTGCGGCGCCTGCACGCTGACCACGCTGGCCTGCGGGTAGGCCTGCGCCAGACGTCGGCCCAGCGGGACGAGATCGTCGGCGTCGGCTCCCAGTCCGTGGAAAAGCAGCATCAGCTGCGGCGCCGGGTTCACCGGGCGCGCGATCACCACGCTGCCATCGTCCAACCACTGTTCGCCCATATCGCTCCTTTTGCGTCTAACGTATCAGGCGAAGGACCACGCGTCCATCGCCAGCATGCCGTAATGCACGCCGCCGTCGAACAACTCGGCGGCGTCGCCGGCGGCGCCACCCAGCGCCCAGAACAGCGGCAGCAAATGCTCGGGGGTCGGGTGCGCGCGCTGCGCATGCGGTGCCCGCGCCTGCCAGTCGAGCAAGGCGTCTCGGTCGCCGCGCGCCACCGCGTCGCGCATCCAGTCGGTGAACTCGCGCACGTACGGCACCGTCGCATCGTCGGTTTTCGAGTCGGGGTGGAACTCGTACAGATTGTGCGTCAGGCTGCCGCTGCCCAGCAGCACGACGCCGTCGTCGCGCAGCGGTGCCAGCGCGGCGCCGAGGCGCCAGGCGCCGGCCGCATCCAGCGGCCACGGCATTGCCAGCGGCACCACCGGCAGGTCGGCCTGCGCGCGCATCAGCAGCAGGGGATTCCACACGCCGTGGTCGAGGCCGCGTTCCGCGTCGAGCGCGACGCGGTAGCCGGCGCCCTGCAGCAGCTCGGCGGCGCGCTGCGCCAGCTCGGGGTCGCCGGCCGCCGGATAGCGCAGCGTGTTCAGTGCCGGGTCGAAGCCGGCGAAATCGTGGATGGTGTGCGGTTGCGCGGACGCGCCGAGCACGACGCCGCGCGTCATCCAGTGCGGCGAGAACGCGAGAATGGCGCGTGCGCCATCGAGCCTGGCTCCCAGACGCTGCAGCATCGGTGCCGCACTGCCCGGCTCCAGCGGCAGCATTGGCGAACCATGGGAAACGAACAGCGCGTGGGCGCGGGACATCGCGGACCTCCGGTCTCGAGCGCGGCCGCACCGCGCGACCGCCAGCCCGAAATTTTAGTTCGCGTTAGAACTATTTGCCGCTACAGGGTCTTTATCAGAAGAACAGCACCTGCACCAGCAACAGGCACGGCAGCAGCACGATCAGCGACCAGCCGAGGTAGCCGAAGAACGACGGCATCTCGATGCCGCGGTGCTCGGCGATCGCCTTGACCATCAGGTTCGGCGCATTGCCGACGTAGGTCATCGCGCCGAGGTAGACCGAGCCGGCCGAGATCGCCCCGAGCACGCTGACTTCGTGCATCAGCCGCACCGGATCGCCGCCGGCCAGGTTGAAGAACACCAGATAGGTGGGCGCATTGTCGAGCACCGACGACAGCGCTCCGGTCAACCAGAAATACGCCGTCGCGATCGGTGCGCCGTGCGCGTCGCTGGTCAGGCGCACCAGCGGCGCGAACGCACCGTCGGTGCCGGCACGCAGCATCGCGATCACCGGGATGATGGTCAGGAAGATGCCGAGGAACAGCTTGGCGACCTCGAGCATCGGTCCCCAGTGGAAATGGTTCAGCTGGCGCGCCGCGCGCGGCGTCGTGGCCAGCGATGCGAGCAGCACCGCGAGCAGCGCGCCGTCGCGCGCCAGCGCACCCCAGCGCAGCGTCACGCCGAACAGCTCGATGCCGCCGCTCGGGTGCCAGCTGCCGCTGAGCAGCACGATGCCGACCACCGCGAGCAGCCACAGCAGGTTCCAGCGTCCGAGCAGCTGCAGCGTGGCGTCGGGCGTCGGGTCGGCCGCCTTGAGCTGGTCGGGCTGGCGCCAGAACCAGCTGTCGAGGGCGTAGAACAGCGCCAGCAGCAGCACGCACAGCAGCGCGGTCGGCGCCGCCAGGTGGCGCAGCGTCCAGAAGAAGTCGACGCCGCGCAGGAAGCCGAGGAACAAGGGCGGATCGCCCAGCGGCGTCAACGCGCCCCCAGCGTTGGCGACGATGAAAATGAAGAACACCAGCACGTGCGCGCTGCGCCGGCGGCGGTCGTTGGCGTGGATCAGCGGACGCACCAGCAGCATCGCCGCGCCGGTGGTGCCCATCGCGCTGGCCGCCAGCGCGCCCAGCGCGAGCAGCGTGGTGTTGTGCGCGGCGCTGCCGCGCACGTTGCCGCGCAGCGCAATGCCGCCGCTGACCGTATACAGCGCCGCCAGCAGCAACACGAACGGCAGGTATTCGTCGAGCAGGCTGTGCAGGGCGTGGTGCACGGTCGGCTCGACGCCGAACACCAGCGCGTGCGGCAGCAGCAGCACCGCCGCCCACCCCAGCGCGATCTTGCCGTGGTGGCGGTGCCAGATCGCCGGCAGCAGCAGCGGCGCCAGCGCGATCGACAGCAACATCGCGGCGAACGGCAAGGCCCACACCGGCGCGTAGCCGATCGGCGCCGCCGCGGCCGCCGGCAGCGGCATCGCGCCGAGCATCAACGCAGCGACGCGGCGTGTGCCGCGGGAAGACAAGCAATGCAGCATCGGGGACAAGTTGGGCAGTCGGCATGCGCGGCGGGCCCACCCGGGGCCCGCCATATCACCATACAAGCCTACTGCATGCGCGCTTCAGCGCGCGCCGATCGGCAGCAGTTGCAGCAGCGCCCAGGCCAACAAACCCAAGGCCACCAACGACAGCGTCACCACCGCGGTCACGCGCGGCCCGGCGCGCGCCACCGAGCGCACGTCGACGCCCATGCCGAGCGCCGCCATCGACACCACCGTCAGCCAGTTCGACGCCAGCGCGAACGGCCGCAGCAGCGGCTGCGGAATCCAGCCGAAGGAGCGCGCCAGCAGCATCGCGACGAAGCCGATGATGAACCACGGCACCAACTGGCCCAGGCTCGCGCGCGGCGCATCGCCGCCGGGCGCGCGCCGCGCCAGCAGCGACAGCACCAGCACGACCGGTCCGAGCATCAGCACCCGCACCAGCTTGACATAGGTGCCGATGTGCACCGCGACACTGCCCGCCGGCGCCGCCGCGGCGAGCACCTGCGGCACGGCGTAGACGGTCAGACCGGCGAGCACGCCGAAGGCCTGCGCGTGCAGGTGCAGCGCGCCTGCCAGCACCGGCAGCAACAGCACGACGCCGACGCCGAGCACCGCGGTGAACGCTATCGATGCACCGACGTCGTCGCTGTGCGCGCCGATCACCGGCGCCACCGCGGCGATCGCCGAGTTGCCGCAGATCGAGTTGCCGCAGGCGATCAGCGTGGCCATGCGGCGCGGCAGTCCGAACGCGCGGCCCAGCGCATAGCTCAGACCGATCGCGGCGAACACGATGACCACGATGCCGGCCAGCAGCGCCACCCCGGCACTGCGGATCATGCCGGCGCTGACCCCGGCGCCGAGCAGCACGATGGCGATCTCGAGCAGCGTCTTCGCGCTGAGGTGTATGCCCGGGGTCCAGCGTGCTCCCGGGCGCCAGCTGCTGCGCAGCGCGGTGCCGAGCAGGATCGCGATGACCAGCGCCTCGATCCATGCCCGCCCCCACAGGCGCACCTCGACGGCTTGCAGCGCGCTGGACGCCGCGGTGATCGCCACGCACAGCGCGACGCCGGGAATGAAGGCGCCGAGGTCCGCGAGCAGCGGCATCCGGCGTACATAGGGGGAGTATTCAAGGCGGTCCATGAGCGCATTGTCAGGACCGCCAACCAAACAATCAAACGATTAGTTTGGCTTTAACCAATCGATTTTTCTACTTATCCGGCACCGCTGCCAGTTGTGCGCGGCGCGGCGCGCCTTGTCGCTCGAGCATCCACCCCGGGTATTCCGCGGGCAACGCGCTGACCCGGTCGAGCGCCTCGAGTTCGGCGGCGTCGAGGCGCAGGCCGCTGGCCGCGAGGTTGTCGTCGAGCTGATCGAGGCGCTTGGCGCCGATGATCACGCTGCTGACCGCCGGCTGGTGCAACAGCCAGGCCAGCGCGATGCGCGCCGGCGATACCCCGCGCGCCTGCGCTATCGGACGCAGCGCGTCGACGCAGGCCTGCGCCCGCTCGCGCTGCAGCGGCGGGAAGTCGAAGGTCGCGCGCCGCGCCCCGCTGGGCGTCTCGGCGCTGTCGTACTTGCCGCTGAGAAAGCCGCCGGCGAGCGGGCTCCACACCAGCAGCCCCAGGCCCTCGCTGCGCAGCATCGGTACGATTTCGCGCTCGAGTTCGCGCCCGGCCAGCGTGTAATAGGCCTGCAGCGACGCGAAACTCTCGAGCCCGAGCCGCTCGGCGATTCCCAGGGCGCGCACGATCTGCCACGCTGCCCAGTTCGACACGCCGACGTAGCGCGCCAGGCCGTCGCGCACCAGTTCGTCGAGCGCGCGCACGGTCTGCTCGATCGGCGTGGCCGGGTCGAAGCCGTGCACCTGGTACAGGTCGACGTGGTCGAGCTGCAGCCGGCGCAGGCTGGCCTGCAGCGCGTGCCGCAAGTGGTAGCGCGACAAGCCGCGCGCATTGGCGCCCGAGCCGGTGTCGCCGAAGCCCTTGGTGGCGATGACGACGTTGTCGCGCGCGACGCCGAGGTTCTTCAAGGCCTGACCGAGCAGCTGCTCCGCAAGTCCCTCGGAGTAGACGTCGGCGGTATCGATGAAATTCACGCCGGCGTCCAGCGCGCGTCCGACCAGCGCGTCGACCTCGGCCTGCTGCAAGTGGCCGATATGGCTCCAGATCGCGCCGCGGCCGCCGAAGGTCATCGTCCCCAGGCACAGCTCGGAGACGAACAAACCGGTTTTTCCCAATGGTCTGTAATGCATCGTCGCTCCCTCGTAGGCAAAAGTTACCGATAGGTCCAAAACCTAGCCGTACTTTAGGACGATGTGCGCCGCCATGCATGCGGCGCGAACGCGCAGGGCGTGCGCCGCTCAGGCGTCGCCGCCGAGCTCGGCGGCCTTGCGCCGCAGCCATTCGTCGATCTGCTCGACGGTACCCACCAGCGTCGTGCTCTGCGGGCCGCGCTCGGCGAAAGCGCGCGCCACGCGCAGCTCGACCAGCCCCTCCGGGGTCGGATTCGCGCGCAGCTCGGTCGGATCGCACTGCAATACCGCGCATGCGCGCTCGAGCAGTGCATCGAGCAGGCTGCGCGCCGATCCCGGCTCACCTGTAGTCATGGCTGGCGTGTCCTGCTGCGTCATTCGCTTTCTCGTAGTGAGCAAATGGTACCGGGTGGAACCATTGTGACCTTGCGAATAACCATGGTGATGCGTCGTGTGTTCCGGGACTTGCGGGCATGCCGTCCACCGGTCTATGCTTGCAATTTGTAATGGACATTTACGAACGTAGGCGGCTTCGACTGGAGCAGATCTTGACCGAGCGCTACCCCGGGCGCGGCGGGCGCTCCGCGCTGGCCGCGCGGCTCGCGCGCCAGCCGGGTTACGTCTCGCGCTGCCTCAACGGCAGCAAGCGCATCGGCGAGGCGTTTGCGCGCCATGTCGAACTGCACCTGCAGCTGCCCGCGTTCTGGCTCGACGGCCTGCCCGAGCCCGACCATGTGCTCAGCGCGCGCCAGATCGAACTGCTGCGCGGCTTTGCCGAACTGACCGTGGAGCAGCAGGACGATATCCTGCGCACGCTGCACGACACGGCGCGGCGCAACCGCGCGGTCTACGAACACCTCGCACGTCGCCGCGCGGCCGAACCGGCCGCCGACGGAGTCGCGTAACGAGGCCAGCAGCGCACCTTCAGCGCTTGCGCCGATCGAGCGCGCCGGCGATGTCGCGCGCCCGGATGCGCGCGGCGGCGAGCGGGTCGTCTGCCGCAAGCTCGCCGAGCTGGTAGCGCAACCGGCTGCCCAGCGCGACAACCTCCTCGAGATTCCAGCACAGGCCGGCCAGCAAGGCCTGGCGCGCCTGGGCGGCGGTGGCGTCGCAGCCATCGCCAGCGCCCGGTGCCAGCGCCACGATCAGCTCGACCAGGCCCAGCGGGCGGCTGCCACGCGCAGCGCGCCGCTTGAACAACTCGCCGATCGCCTCGCCCAACGGAAATGTGCTGTGGTACAGCGTGGCCGCATCGTCCCCGACGCCGCCGAAGCCATCGACCGCATCCGCCAGCGTGTCGGCGACGAGTTGCGACCAATCGTGCGGCACGACCGCCGGCGCCTCGTCTCTCGATGTTGTGGGTCGTTGCTGCGGCGTTGGCATTGTCGTTGTCCCCGCTTCGGCAGTTCGGTACGGACTGCGTCCGAGCTGCGAGTTACAAGTATGGTAACTGAATCTTTCTGTTTTATGTCCTTACCGGAACCTTTCTCGTCGACACCGATCGAGAAACATTTAGCGACTTTTTTTACGATGCGCGTGACGCGCATCTGCCGCAGCTCAGAGCGGTTCCAGGCCCCGCACCGAACAATCGCTGCAATCAACCCGGAGCGTCGGACGGCGATGGGCAGGCACTGGAGCAGCAAACTGGGCGGGCGCCTACTGCGTTGGCCGCCGCATGTGCTGACCCTCGCCTATGTGCTGGTCGCCAGCGCCTGGGTGCTCGGCGCCGCGCACCTGCTGCAGCTGCATCTGGCAAAGGCGGCGGGTCGTGAGCTGGCTGACGCCGCGGTGGGCCTGCTGTTCGTCGCGATCAGTGCAAGCTTCATGTTCGTCGCACTGAGCCGCGCCTGGACCCAGCAACGCCGCAGCCGCCAGGCATGGACCGCCGCGGTCGACGCGCGGCGCGAGGCCGAAGCGATGCTGCACGAAATCGTCGACACCAGCAGCGACGCGATTTTCGCGATGGACCGCAACGGTCGCTACCTGCTGCTCAACCGCGAGGCCGAGCGCATCCTGGGCCAGCCCACCGGCCTGGCGCTGGGGCGTGACGACGGTGCCTTCCTGCCGCCGGCGCAGGTCATCGAGCGCGCTGCGCGCGCCCGCGCGGTGATGGCCGCCGACGCCTTGCGCACCGACGACGAACTGGTCTGCACGGTCGACGGCGAGCGTGTGCACCATACGGTGCGCGGGCCGCTGCACGACACGCACGGCGTCGTGCGCGGCACCTTCGCGATCGCGCGCGACGTCACCGTGCGGCGCCAGGCCGAGGCGCGCATGATGCTGGCGACCAAGTCGTTCGAGCTGGCCGGCTACGGCAAGTCGATTTCCGACGCGCGCACCGACCGCTTCCTCGACGTCAACCCGACCTTCGCGCGCGAGCGCGGCTGGCAGCGCGACGAGCTGGTCGGGCGTTCGATCTTCGACGTCTACCCGCCGCGCCTGCTCGATCAGGTGCGCGACATCGTCGTGCAGTTGCGCCACACCGACCACCTGGTGGTCGAGAGCGAACATATGCGCCGCGACGGCTCGGTGTTCCCGGTGCTGCTCGACGTCACCGTCACGCGCGACGCCGACGGCGTCGCGCAGCATCGCCTGGTGCATGCGATCGACATCAGCGCGCGCCGCCGCGCCGAGGAAGCCGCCGCACTGTGGGCCAGCGCCTTCGCCCAGACCGGCTTCGCGGTGGCGATCGCCGACCGCGCCGACGGTGCCCTGCTCGACGTCAACCCGGCCTTCGCCGCGATGCAGCGCAGCACGCGCGATGCGCTGCGCGGGCAGGCGCTGGCGTCGCTGTTCGCGCCGCCGCTGGGCGCTGCCTCCACCGCGCCCGGAAGCCGCGAGCTGCATGGCGAGCACGCGCTGCTGCGCGCCGACGGCACGCGCCTGCCGGTGCGCGTCGAGCTGACCGACACCGCGCAGGCGGGGCGTGCGCTGCGCATCGTGCATCTGACCGAACTGCCGGTCGACACCGCGCCGCGCGCCGGCCGCTACGATGGGTGATCCACCGCAGGAGGCCACGATGAGCTACGACCCGAACAACCCCTTTGCCCGCATCCTGCGCGGCGAACTGCCGTGCATCAAGCTCGACGAGAACGACCAGGCGGTCGCGATCATGGACATCATGCCGCAGGCCGAAGGCCATGTGCTGGTCATCCCGAAGGCGCCGGCCGCCGAACTCTACGACCTGCCCGAGGCCGCGCTGCTGGGCGCGATGCAGCTGGCGCAGAAGCTGGCGCGCGCGGTGCGCGCCGCGCTGCAGCCCGACGGGCTGTTCGTCGGCCAGTTCAACGGCGCCGCCGCCGGCCAGACCGTCGCACACGTGCATTTCCACCTGATTCCGCGCTGGCGCGGCACCGAGCTGAAGCTGCACGCGCGCGAGATGGCCGACACCGCGCAGCTGCAGGCGCTGGCCGAGCGTATCCGCGCCCAGCTGGGCTGATGCCGACACGACGGAGCAGGTGATGAAGGACGAACAATACGAACGCGGCCTGGCCACGCGCCGGCAGGTGATGGGCGACGATTTCGTCGAGCGCGCGCTGGGCTCGACCACGCCGTTCACCGAGCCGATCCAGCAGCACATCTCGCGAAACGCCTGGGGCGACGTCTGGCAGCGCCCGGGGCTGGACCTGAAGACGCGCAGCCTGGTCACGATCGCGATGCTGACCGCGCTCGGACGCCAGCACGAGCTCAAGGGCCACGTGCGCGGCGCGCTGCGCAACGGCGCCAGCGTCGAACAGATCCAGGAAGTACTGCTGCACGCCGCCGTGTACTGCGGCGTGCCGTGCGCGGTTGAGGCGTTCCGCAGCGCGGCCGAAGTGGTCGAGGCCGGATGACGCCGGCCGAGGCGCCCTACGCCGATCTCACGCCGGAGCGCGTGCTCGACGCGGTCGACGCGCTGGGCCTGCGCAGCGACGGCCGGCTGCTGCAGCTCAACAGTTTCGAGAACCGCGTCTACCTGGTCGGCCTCGACGACGGCAGCCAGTGCGTCGCCAAGTTCTATCGCCCGGCGCGCTGGTCCGACGCGGCGATCGTCGAAGAGCACGCGTTCTGCGCCGAACTGGCCGCGCAGGAAATCCCCGCGGTGGCGCCGCTGGTGCTGGACGGCGCGACGCTGCACCGCGACGCCGCGCTGCCCGACCACCGCTACGCGATCTTTCCGCGCCAGGGCGGACGCACCCCCGAGCTCGAGGACGACGCGGCGCTCGAGTGGCTGGGCCGCTACCTCGGGCGCATCCATGCGGTCGGCGCCACCACGCGCTACCGCGCGCGCCCGACGCTCGACGTCGACAGCTACGGCGTCGAGGCGCGCGATGCGCTCGTCGCCGGCGACTGGCTGCCCGACGAGCTGCGCGCGGCGTGGATCGACGCGGCCGACCGTGCGCTCGACGCGGCGCGCCGCATCTGGGCCGACACGGGCGAGGTACGCCTGCTGCGCCTGCACGGCGACTGTCACGTCGGCAACGTGCTGTGGACCGACTCCGGTCCGCACTTCGTCGACTTCGACGACAGCCGCATGGGCCCCGCCGTGCAGGACCTGTGGATGCTGCTGACCGGCGAAGGCCCGAGCCTGTGCGCCCAGCGCGACGCGCTGCTGCGCGGCTACCGCGTGTTCGCCGATTTCGACCGCCGCGAGCTGCTGCTGGTGGAAGCCCTGCGCACGCTGCGCCTGGTGCACTACAGCGCGTGGATCGCGCGCCGCTGGCACGACCCGGCGTTTCCTGCAGCGTTCCCGTGGTTCGGCAGCGCGCGTTACTGGCAGGAGCGCATCGCCGAGCTGCACGCCCAGCTCGAGGCGATGCGCGAGCCGCCACTGCTGGCCGACTGAGGCGCGGCGCGCGCCGCTTCAGTCCGGCGCGATCACCGCGCCGGCGTCGCGCAGCAGCTCGCGCAGGATCGAGCGATGGCAGCGCGTTTCGTCGGCACAGTAGCAACCCAGCGCCAGCCCGGTGCGCGCCGACAGCGCGGCCAGCAGCGCGATCGAATGCGCCGCGTCGGGCGCGGCCATCTCGCGGCGGTAGGCGCGTGCGAACGCCTGCCACTGCGCCTCGGTCGTCGCCGCCTGCGCCAGCTTCATCACCGGCACGCTGGGCGCCAGGTTCGGGTACCAGACGTCGTACCAGTCGTCGCTGGCGAAACGCGCCTTCGGCACCCCGCGCGGCGGACGCCGCACGGTACCGATGCGCAGGCCCTCGTCGGGCGTGCGCGCACTGCCCAGGCGCACGATGCGGATCGCCATCGCAACTCCTCGTCGAATGGGGGCGTCCAGTCTACGGTGCGCGATCGTCCGGGGTACAAGCGTCGAGCGCGCGCGCCAGGTGCTCGAACACGGCAGGCGTCTGGCATTGCGCGACATTGACCCGCATCTGGCCGGCGCAGCGCTGGCCGACGCTGAACACATTGCCCGGCGCCAGCAGCAGCCCGCGCGCCAGCGCATGCTGCGCCAGCGCGGCCGAATCGACCCCGGATGGCAGCTGGCACCAGGCGAACAGTCCGCCCTGCGGCGCGGGCGACGGCTCGATGCCCAGCCGCCGCAGCCGCAGCAGCACCTCGCCGCGCGCGTCGGCCAGGCGCGTGCGCAACTGCTCGAGGTGGCGGCGCCAGCCGCCGTCGGCGAGCACGTGCTGCACCAGCGCGGGGGCGATGCGGTCGTCGCTGAAACTGGTGGCGACCTTCAGGTCGAGCAGCGGCTCGACCCAGTCGGCACGCAGCGCGACGAAGCCGCAGCGCGCCGCGGCGCTGAGGGTCTTGGAGAAACCGCCCAGGTAGATCACGCGCTGCAGGCCGTCGAACGCTGCCAGCCGCACCCCGGCGCCGGCGTCGAGGTCGGCGTAGACGTCGTCCTCGATGATCGTGAGCCCGGCCTGCTCGGCGCGCTGCAGCAGCCGATGCGCGAGCGCCGGCGCCAGCCCGGTTCCGGTCGGGTTGTGCAGCGCCGACTGGGTCAGGTACAGGCGCGGGCGATGTTCGCGCAACGCCGCATCGAACGCGTCCAGGTCGGGGCCGGCGGCACCGCGCGGCACGCCGACCACGCGCACCCGGTGCGCGCGCAGCAGCGCGAGGAAATTGAAATAGCAGGGGTCGTCGACCAGCACCGCGTCGCCCGGCTCGAGCAGCATGCGGCACAGCAGGTCGACCGCCTGGGTCACGCCCTGGCTGAGCACGATCTGCGTCGGCGGCGCGTCGATGCCGCGCTCAAGCAGGCGGCGCGCGAGCAGCGCGCGCAGAGCCGGCGCGCCTTGCGGGCTGGCGTAGTCGGCCAGCTCGACGTCGCTGGCGCGCGCGCTTGGGGTCGATGATATTCTGATCGGGCTTACGATCGTCGCCGCCGGTACGTCAATGCCCGAAGTCGCAACCTCGCTGATTGCCACACTCCGCAAGGAACGAGATA
>JAKAHP010000407.1 GCA_021825505.1 Pseudomonadota bacterium | reverse complement strand
GCGTACACCACGCCGCATTCGCCGGTGTGCTCGCCGCGGATGAACTGCAGCAGTTGCGCGCGGCCGTCGCGCTTTTCCACCACGCGATAGCGGATGTTGGGGCGGTCGAAGCTGGCAACGAACTCGGTGCCGTCGCGCAGCAGGCGCTCGGCGATCTCGCGGCGCGTGGGCCCGTCGGCGGTGGCGGTGAGCGCGATGCGCGGCACCTCGGGCCAGCGCTCGCGCAGCAGGGCGAGCTGGCCGTATTCGGGGCGAAAGTCGTGGCCCCACTGCGACACGCAGTGCGCCTCGTCGATCGCAAACAGCGCGATGCGGCAGTCCTCGAGCAGGGACAGGCCGCTGTCGCTCAGCAGGCGCTCCGGCGCCAGGTACAGCAGGTCCAGCTCGCCTGCGCGCGCGGCGCGCTGCACCGCGCGCGCTTCGGTGGCGTCCAGCGTCGAGTTGAGAAACGCCGCGCGCAGGCCCAGCTCGCGCAGCGCGGCCACCTGGTCCTGCATCAGCGCGATCAGCGGCGAGATCACGATGCCCACGCCCGGACGCAGCAGCGCGGGAATCTGGTAACACAGCGACTTGCCGCCGCCGGTGGGCATCAGCACCAGCGCATCGCCGCCGGTGGTGACGTGATCGATGGCCTCGCGCTGCAGACCGCGAAACGCCGGATAGCCCCAGAGGTGCTGCAGCAGGTGCTCGGCGGTGGGCGGTGCGTGCGGGGCTGTCGTCATCGGGACACGGGCACCAAGGGGCGCTGGGAGGGCGGTTGCGTCGCCGACCGGACGCAGACCGCAATTGTCCCTGATCGCACCGCTGCGCGCTGGCCGGGTAATGCGCTACGTTAGCCGCCGATCAACGCAGGAAGGCCGCCATGCCGCAGCCGAAAGCTCCGCCGGACAGCGCCCGCCTCGACCGCGTCGTCGCCGAGGCGCGCCGCGCGGCCGAACAGCGCAACAACGGTTACCGCGAGCGGGCATTGAAGATGTATCCGTGGGTCTGCGGACGCTGCGCGCGCGAGTTCACCCGCGCCAACCTGCAGGAACTTACCGTGCATCACCGCAACCACAATCACGACGACAACCCGGCCGACGGCAGCAACTGGGAACTGCTGTGCGTGTACTGCCACGACAACGAACACGCGCGCTACATCGATCACGCCGCGGGCAGTCTGGCCGCGGCCGACGAAGCGGCTCCGGCGACGGGCAAGCCGTTCGCCGATCTCAAGGCGCTGCTGGCGCGCGGCGGCAAGGGCTGACGCAGCCCGGAGTGCTGTGGAGGGGTCGGTGGGCGCCTTCGCGTCAGCGAGCAGCATGCCGGGCGCACCGCGGCGCCCGTCGATGCGCGATTCCCCGGCCTCGCAACCCGATCGATTCGGGCCTGGAGTGACCGCGAAGGCGTGGGCGCCAGTCCGAATCGCGGGGATATTCCTCCCGGGGCGGTTTCAAGGTCCCGGTGCAACAGGATCAGTGCATGGATCCGGCGCACCCATTTCACGTCGTCTTGTCTGTGTGCGCTGACGTACAGAATTGAATCTGTCTTGCGCGCAAGCTCAACGGCACATCACGTTCAGCAATGCATTTGTATAGGTGGCTGTACCGCGATCTGTTCCGAGTGGACATAACGAGCGCCCATTGGCTTTTGGCATTCCGTTCGGCTTTCGAGTTGATTCATACGTTCATCCCCAAGAGGATGCTTTAATGAATACGGCATCGAGACTATTGGCCGCCAGTATGTTGGTTGCTCTCGCGGCATGCGGAAAATCCACCCAAAGTGACGTGAACAAGGCGGCGCACGATAGCGCCGTGGGCGTAGCAAAGGCGCGCCAGGATGCGCAGCCTGCGGTCGACGCGGCCAATCGTGGCCTGGCAAACGCGCAGCAGAACGCGAACATCAAAGTCGCGGATGCAAACGCGAATGCGGACCTCGCGGTCAACAAGGCTGCCGTCAAACAGTCCAAGGAACAGGCCAGGGCCGACTACGACGTCGCGATGGCCAGGATCGACGGCGATTTGTCGGTGGCAATCGAAAAATGCCGCATGCTTTCGGCCGATGCCCGAAGTGCGTGCGAGCAGAATGCCCACTCGATACACGATCAATCGGCCGCTGCGGCAAAGACACAGCTGGACTTGGTCGATCAGCAGCCCGGTCAGTGACGCCCATCGACGCGAGGCTTGGCTAATGCCAGCCGGGAAAGATCTTAGCGGCGACGTCGAATCGGTCCGCATGCGCGAGAAAATGCCCATCGGACAGGGCGCCGCCAGCGACGGACATCAGTCCGACCGTGAGGCGGTGATCAAAATCCTCAACGACGCGCTGGCGACGGAAATCGTATGCGTCCTGCGATACAGGCGCCATTATTGCATGGCCCTGGGCATCCGGGCCGAGAGCTTCGCTTCGGGATTCCTGGAGCATGCCGGCGAAGAGCAATCGCATGCCGATCAAATCGTGACGCGCATCGTGCAGCTCGACGGCGCACCAGACTTTTCCACCTATGGCCTGCAGGCGCGCAGCCGTTCGGAATATGGCGGCAGCACGGATCTGGCCGGGATGCTCCAAGAGGACCTGGTTGCCGAACGCATGGCCATCGACACCTATCGTGAAATCATCCGCTCCCTCGGCGATGACGATCCGGCCACATGCCGGATGATGGAGACGATCCTG
>JAKAHP010000059.1 GCA_021825505.1 Pseudomonadota bacterium | reverse complement strand
CGGGCCATGCTTCAGGCCGTCGCGGATCTGCGTGATGAGCTCCTTCGCGGCCCCGTCGTGCACGCGGTCGGCGCGCACCAGCTCGTACAGGAACGACAGCTTGCCGCCGTTGTTGCGGTACTTCAGCCGGGCCGTGATGCCCCAGGCCGGACCGCCGTGGAACACCGGGATGCCGATCGCGAACTTCTCGAAGAGGCTCATCGACTCGACCGTGCCCTGGTCGGGGTCGGCGATGTAGGTCAGTCGCGTGCCGCCGCTCTGCAACCGCACCGCCGACTTCAACTGGCGCTCTTCGTTCATCACGAAGTTGGTCGCCATCTCGAGCATCTGCAGGCTGGTCGGCAGGCCGTTGGCGGCCGAGATGTCTTCGTCGTGCTCCTGGATCCACTCGGCGAAGGCAACCTGAGCGAAGGCCTGCCTGTCCTTGCCCTTCCAAGCCTTCCACTCGGCGCTCATGTCGGGCGTGAACTTCGCCTTGTGGGCGCGCCAGCCGGCAAGGTCCTTGGCGTGATCGTCGAGCACCGCGGTGAACGACAGCGCGAAGGTCTGCGGGTTGAAGTCGCACCAGGTCACGGTCGCAGGGCCGCCGTGGCGCTCGATGTACTTCAGGAAGCTGGCAGCGTCGACGAACTCGGCCCGGCACTTGGCGCGGCGCGGGTTCGGCAGCGTCTTCTCCAGGTCGAACTCCTTGATGGTCACGCCGGCCGGCAAGGCGAAGTGCAGGATGTCGCCGGTCTCGCGCAGGAGCTCGGCCTTCGGCAGCACGTTGGCCAGCGTCTCGGCAATGTTCTTGACGGGCTGGCGGGGTTGGTTCTGTTGGTCCACGTTCGGGGTCCTCGTTGGTTAGGCGGTCTTGATCTCGCCCGTCTCCGGGTCGACGGTGCGAACCTGCTTGGGCGGCGAATCGGCCACGCGCAGGTCCAGCTTCCGCTGGTTGGGGTTGTCGAGCGACAGGTTGCCCTCGACGGTTGCGTAGAACAGGTCCGCGTCGGGCGCCGGCTCGGGCGTCTTGTCGGTGACCTTGGCCAGGACCGACACGGCCGCGTTGACCTTCTTCACGTCGAGCGTGATGGTCAGCTTGCCGGCCTTGCCTGTCTCTTCGACTGCTCGCACGATGCTCGCGAACAGGTCGCTGCACTGGTCCAGAAACACGCCGCCCTGCAGCAGGCGCAGCGTGTCGGTGATGGGCTTGGCCACGGGGATGTCCTTTCGGTGGTGGTGGTGGTGAAAGATCGGGCCGGCCGTCAGGCCGTCATCGGGGAAGCTGTGGTGTCAGGGAGGAGACGAGGCCCCGATGAACTGGCCCGGGAAACTGGTGCGACGCGCACGATCTGCAGAAGGCGCGCATCCCTCGATCGCTGGCGCCACTCGGACGCGCTGGCGCTGCGGCGCGCGGCGTCACGGCGCCCGGCGCCGAAGGCCCACACGGCTGCGTGCCTGCCGGTGCCGTGGCGCTCCCACCCAGAGATGTAGAGCAGGCCGACGCGGCGCAGGATGCGCGTGAAGCGCATGGCGCTGTAGGGGTGGATGCCGGCGTCCACCGCGAGCTCTGCGGTCGACCGGGGGCACTCCATCAGCATCGAGACGATGCGGCAGAACTCGAGGCACACCGAGCGCGGCCGGACCGCGACCGGCTTGATCGGGTGCGGCGGCTCGGCGTTCATGCCTGGGCCGGCGACGTACACCGGGACGTAGGGCGAGCGAGGGAGCCCCGCGCGCACCCAGCCGTCGATGTGGGCAATGCCCAGCCGCTCGAACATCCGGAGCAGGCGGGCCGCGGTCTGGCGCTGCGTGCCGACGAACGCGGCGGCTTCCCTGGCGGTGGCCGGGTCGCGGATCGCGCGCAGGAGCCGGGCGTAGCCTTCGAGGCCCAGCCTGGGCTGGTGGGGGCCGCCGATCTTCTGTCCTTTCGGGCAGGGCATCAGCAGGCTCCCTTGATGTGAGCGATCAGCGCGTTCTTGATGCGGGGCCAGTCCGACTCGCGCCACAGCGCCCACGACTTCTCCGTCGCCGCCGGCGCGATGCCGAGCGTGGTTTCGACGAAGGCGCGGGTGAGGTTGAAGCCCAAGCGCTCGGCGACGGTGCCGAGCTTCAGGGTGGGCACCATCGCGGCAACCACATCGGGGTTCGACTCCGGTGCGCCGCGCACGATGTCGTACACAGCGCGATCGATCCGGTCGCCCAAGGTGGGGCCCGCGGCGGCGGGTTGCCCTGCGCCCATGGGTCCGCCGACCGGGCTGCCGTAGTGGGGGAGCGTGGCGAGAGCAGGAGCACCAGTTGTGCCTCGGCCCGTCGCGCTCTCGCACGCTTCGGGCTCCATGACTTCACGCCCGTGCTCAGAGCACGGTTGATCCCCCTGTGGTGTATTCGGTTGCAGGGCATCGAGCGCTGCGATGTAGGCGTCGCACTGTTCGATGGGCACCGACTCGCCTGCCGGGTCCAGCGAGATGTAGGCGTCGCGCGTCGCCAGCGTCTGCATCGATCCGACGCGAGCCCAGGCGCGATTGAAGGCCGCCCTCATCCGGTCCTGCGCGATGCTGGCATCCAGTGCCGCGCGCTGCGTCCTCAGCGCGGCGTTCTCGGCTTCCAGTTGCTCCAACCGCAGCGCTTCCGACTCGCGCACGATCGCTTGCTCGTGCAGTTGGTTCAGCGCTTCGATGGTCGCGTCGCGCGCGATCGCTGCGGGCTCGGCGTACTCCTGCCAGTCCGCTTCTGCGAACTCCATCCGCTGCAGCACCGCGATGCCGGCCGCGATGCGCTCCGACGGCTGGCCTGCGGCCATCTTCACGTAGGCGCGGATCTGCGCGATCCCGGCCTCGTGCACGGCCCGGCGCTGGGCTTCCTGGCGCTCGCGCTCGGCGCGCTCCTCGGCGATCTGATACTCGCGCGCCACGATCTGTGCGTCGATCGCATCCTCCGCCGGCTTCACGATGGCGATCAGCCGCTCGGCCTCGGCGCTGACCACGCGCTTGAGGTCGTTGACTTCGTCCTTGACGGACTTCTCGACGCGCTGGACCACGTAGCGGCCGAACTCGCGCAGCTCGTTGCGGGCCTTCTTGGCATCGGCCAGACCCTTCGGGGTCTGCACGTCGAAGGCCACGGCGCGGTACTTCTCGGCCAGGGCGCGCAGGTCTGCCTCGGTGGCGGTGAATCGCGCCAGCGTGGCGTCCTTGATGGACAGCACGGCCAGGGCCGCGCGCTGGGGGGCGGTCTGTTCCATGACGGCAGCGGATGCGGCGTCGAGGTTCGGGAACTCGAGGACAGCGCTCATGATTGGCGGGCTTTCAGCATTGCATCGGCCGCGAGGTAGGCCGCATCGGCGGCCAACTTCACGTCGTCTTGAAACCTCGCTCCGGCGTTGCGCTCCTTGATCGCCGCGTCGAGAAGGTGAGGCATCAAGTTCGCCGCGAAGTAGTCGCGCAGGCTCATGCCGAGGCAGTCGACGCGCGAACCGGGGGGCACCACCGCGTTGCCGAGCATCAGGTTCGAGCCCGTACTGTTCTCAAGCACCGCGGGGAACGCTGGGCCGCCATCGCCTGGGCGCAGGACTGCGCTCATGCCGCCACCTCGAACGGGTTGGCCGGCAGCGAGGCCGGCGCCACCGCCTTGAGCGGCGAGGTCGGCAGCGCCCACGGCGCATCCATGTCGGCAGCGGGCTTGCCGCTGGCGGCGAACTCCGGCGGCGGCTTCGGCGCCAGCTTCGCGCGCAGCTTGGCCTCGTACTGGCTCACCAACCGCTCGAACGCGATCAGGTCCGACTCCAGCGCCTCGATGGCGTTCTCGTCGCGGGTGATGCGGATCACCGTGAGTTTGCCGGCCGGCAGGTCGGGCGCCCATAAGCACAGGTCGCACCACTTGCGGCCAAGCAGCCACAGCGCGCCGTTGATCTGGTCGAGGTAGGCGCTGATGTCGCCATCGACCAGCACCGCGAACAGCGTGTCGCTGCTCACGATGGTCTTGATCTCCACCAGACCGTCGTCGTCCACCAGCCCATCAACCGACACGCCGAACTTCGCGTCGTCGGTTGTGATGAACCCAGCCTCTTCAACGATGTTGCCGGTGCGCGCCTCGTAGGCTTGGCGTGCCAGCGGCTCCTGCTCGGTGCCGAAACGCATGGCCGCGTTCTGGTAGACCTCGGACGCACGGCCGCCGCAACGCTCGCGGGCCGTGTCCATTGCATACAGGAGCGCAGCCTTGGATGGGCGGCCGTCCTTGAGCTTGTCGCGCGCGACGCGGAACATGCTGCCGGTCAAAACACCTCGGCGGGACTCCAGCCAGGCCTCGCTGCCCTGCTCGTCGTCGTGGTAGATCATGCTGGCGTTCCTTCAGCGCTCGGGGTCTTGGCGGCGTCAGCCGCAGCGGCGGTCGCCTTGAGGCCCTTGAAGCGCGAGAGAAGCAACTCGCGCTTGGACTCGGGCTGGCCGTTCCAGAACGCCTTCAGCCCTTCGACACCCTGCTTCGCTGCGGCCTCGGCGGCGGCGATCAGGTCAGGCGGCGCCACCTGCGGGCGCTCGGTCGCCTTGTCCAAGCGCAAGCCCTCGACGGTCTCCTTGCCGAAGCGCACATGCGGGTCCACGTAGACGGTGACCGGCACGTTGTTCCAGTCGTCGATCCACTTCGAGCCAGTGAGCCGCGCCAGCGTCTTGCTGTTGGTGGCGTTCAAGATCATCGGTTTCAGGGCCTCGCCCGGCCGCAGCTCGCGCTCGACGAACCACGCGGTGTTGAACTGGTCCTTGGTCTTCTTCGTGCGGTCGACCTCGAGGGTCACGCACTTGATCGTCAGCACCACGGGGTCGACGATGTCGGCGCTGGACAGATAGGGGCTGTCGAAGGCCTTGCGGTAGTGGGTCTTGGAATCGTCGCTGCTCATGTGCAGGGTCTCCTGGTTCAGCGCGCAGCGATGCGCGCACGTTGAAAGGCGCGCCAGCGGCCGTAGCCCCAGCGCCGGTACTGCGCGTACAGTCTCCAGATCGTCATCACGACAGCACCGCCAGCAGCACAGCCGCGACAAGCGCATACAGCGCCACGGTGATGAAGCGGCGAACCTTGTCGTCAGCCCGGCGCGTGCACTCAGCGCCATAGGCCGCGTAGGCGTCAGCGGCTTCGATCTGGTCTCGGGTGGGCGTCACTTGATGAGCCCCGCGAGTTCCTTCAGCAGCCAGACCTTCGGCGCGAACCACACAAGCATCGCGGGTCCAAAGTTGACGAAGGCAATGGCCGCCGAGAGCGCTCCGCCAATTGGGCCGAAGATGACGATCGCCGGCTCGCAGTCGAGCAAGTCCTCCTTGCCCCTTGCGTGCATAACCACCGTTGCGACACAACAGATGGCCAGCAGCGCGAACATGACCACGTAGGCCGTGCTCACGACGCGCCCGTAAAGCACGTACTGCTGCGCTATGTCGGGCAATTGCTCCATGGCGAAGTCGCCAGCAGCTCTGGCGCCGGCTTGGATCGCCGACAGGATCTCGACTAGCTTGCCTTGCAGTTGGTCGTTCACAGCCACCCCACCGCGATGGCAATCAGCACCGCCACGAAGGCCGCAGCGAGCAGCAGATCAGACGCCGCAGCAGGAGCGCCGTCGGCGGGGGAGTCGAAGAGGTCGCGCTTCATGCCGCGGCCCGCTCTTCGTCGGCGATGCGCGCCGTGTAGTCGACGTGCCGGCGCAGGTAGCGCTCGGCCAGCACCCGCATGCACAGCGAGGCCAGCTCGTGGCGGCCGTCCAGCGAGGCCTGCAGCCCGGTGCGCAGGATCTGCGGGTCACTCGCCCGCATCGCGGCTTCAGCGGTCAGCCGGGCCGGCAGGGGCTCCGCACGCTTGGCCGCCGAGCACGCGCCGGCCAGGTCGTCCGCGAAGGTGTCAACGTCGTCGAGCGTGCGGCGCTCGGCTTCTTGCCAGTCGGATACGGTGTGGGGCGCGGCCATCTCTGCTCCTGGGCGCCATGTGTAGCGCACCGGAGAGAGATTAGCGTAGAGCTAAGCAAGCGTCAATAGCTGCGCGCTAAGAAAGCGCGGCGGTTGCACAAGGGGTGTCAGCGACTCAGAAGTGCGATGACCATGCTCGCTCCTGATGCGATTGGCGCCCCGACAAGCGCAAGCGGGCCGGCGCGCGGCCCGAGGGTGGCGATGATGGCGCCGCCGCCGGCCCAATTCGCCAGCGCGCACCACAACACCCATAGCCACCCAATCTTGTCGGCCAAAGCGACGATGGCCAAAGCGATTGAGCCGACCAAGATGCAGCATGCGGCCACCGCCAGCGGCAGCGGGCTTGAACCAGACAGAAGCTGTCCCCTGCGCCAGCCGCGAGCTTGAGCGGCGCCAGGAAAGGCCAGCAAAGCACCGGACAGAGCGGACGCAACCAACAAGATCCACTGAAGCGAACTCATCGGTGCAGATCCGTCATCAAGCGAACAAGCCCCACGAGCGCCGAATACATTCGACACCAAGCCGCGGGGTGTTCCCACCTTTGGGGGATGCGCCACCACGCGGCCCTGCGAAAGAGTGAACGTTGGACAACTGGGTCATGCGGCGCGCCGTTTCCTTGAAGGATGCGCGGCGCGGCTGAAGGCAGGCTTGTCCACTGCATCGCTCGGCGCGTCGCTTCTTGGCGGCCCGGTCAGCGCCTCGCCGCGCATCAGGTCTTGCAGCGCGCTGCGCGCGGAGGCCTCGACGATTCCCTTCAGCCGCTCATCAAGCGCGCGATAGACCTGTGGAGAGATCGTCATGAAGGGCCACTCGAGGTCCGGGTCGGTGTCCATCCATCCTTCCGGCTTGCCGAACGCGGCCTCAAGGCGGCGCGCGAGCGGAGACCCCATCACCTTCACCTTTGTCTGGTCTTCGGTGTGGCTGCTCTTGGACTGGTTCTTGATCTGACTCAGCGTGGAGTCCCGCGCGCTCAGACCGAGCTGCTTCCCGACAGCGACAAGCGAGCCGGCCTCCTTGACGAGGATCGCCAGCCGTTCGCGCCTGACCTGCTCCACGGTTTTCACCAGGAGATTGCACAACTCCGCTGGCGGTGCGTGGTGTAGCGCCTGGCACTGGTTGACAACGCTTAGCCGCGCGCTAAGATACACGCTCATGAGCCTGAAGTCCTACCTCGCTGCCGCGCCGAGGGGCACCGCGACGCGACTGGCCGAGCACCTTGGCGTGTCGCCCGCTGTCGTCTCCCAGTGGATCGCTGACGCTGATCCGCGTCCGGTACCGCCGAAGCAGCGGCCGGGCATTGAGCAGTTCACCGAAGGCGAAGTGCCGGTTGAGTCGTTTGAAGACCCTGGCGTCATCTGGGCGCGCATCAAAGACAAGTCCTGGCCCTGGCACCCAGCAGGCCGGCCTGTGCTCGACGTCACCAAGGCCACAGCATGACCCTCCGCCTCACCCCCGTCGAGCAGCATTTGCGGCGCATCGAGCGCCTAGCCAGCCGCGTCGGCGAACTCCAAGTTCCGGTCGGAGGGTCGATCGTCAAGGCGTGCTTCTTGAAGATCGCCGCGCGCGATGTGTTGCGAGACATGCGTCGACCCGTGCTCGATGCCGCCAAGGCCGCGGCCTGAGCCATGCAGTACGAACGCATCAGCGGAGCGCAGCGCGTCCCCATGCGCAATGTCGCCATGGGTCTTTCGCACGGTCTGTTGTGGAGCCTCCGGGTCTGCGAAGGCGCTGAAGCCCTGACCGGCATTCGCAAGTTGCGCTTCGCCATCGCGGTCGCGTGGCGGGTGATCCGCCAGCCAGACGAGAAGGTCAGGGACGATCTGTTCCAGGCGGCGCATCGTCGGCACGAAGCAAACCTTCGAGCACTTGAGGCAGCGAGTCGAGTTGACGATCCGAAAGGCCGCTCAGGAGCATGAAGCCGTTGCGGTCTTTCTGTAGCGCTCGCAAGGCATGCGCGCACTCCGGCGGCGCGTACCGCATGAGTTGTCGAGTCGCAATCTCCAGCGCGAGCAAGCGGACTTCGAGAACCTCGACTCGCGCGGGCAGGTCGTCTTCCATGGGCTGCCCCTTTCGTGGTGCGTGGTTGATGGCTCTTCCATCGTGCCACGACTGTGGGCGCCCACCAATTCACGTGACCCGCCGCGCCAGCAACGTCAACTCCGACGCTCCCATCAGCAGCGCTCGACGCACTGATTCACGAACCTTTGCCGCAGCCCACGCATGAACCAGTCTGACATCGACGAAGCCAGCCTGAGCCGACCCTCTGGATCCAGCGTGTTCGGGAAGTGCGACGACACGATCGACCAGATCCGGATCGACGCGGGTACGAAGTTGGCGCTTCAAGGTAAGGCCTCCGAGGCGGGGATGAACCTGAGTGAGTACGTGAGGCTGGTGCTGCGCTCGCACATCTACGGCCGGGAGCGTGTGGCGAGTATGGAAGCCGACCGGGTGCTGCGGGCCCTCGGGAATGCAGGGTGAACGTGATGCAGGCCGATCTGTTCGATCGCCCCGCCACGACCCGTGCCGCTGCACGCCAGCGTGCGATGGACGATGCGAGGGCTCGCGGCGAGGACATGGCCGAGCGCGCAGGAGCTGCCGCCGATCGTGCGGTGGAGCGCTGGTGCGCCAACGCGGCCGAGAAGCTGCGCACCTTCGCTCGCGCTCAGGGCGGCGTGTGGACGGTCGAGATGGCCCGCTCGGTGCTCGACTCCGAACTACCGCGGCCGCCGGACCTGCGCGCGTGGGGCAAGGTCACCACGATGGCCAAGGCTGCGGGCTACATCGAGCAGGTGCCTCGGATGTTCTTCCCGGCCGCGTCGTCGAACGGTGCGATGAAGGCCGTGTACCGAAAGGGGCCCAAGGCATGAACTGCCGAAGCGGAGACCTCGCCCTCGTCGTGCGCGACACGCGCGGCACCTGCGTTGCCAACGTCATCGGCTCGCCGCTGCAGTTGACCACCTCGTTCGAGTCGGTCGCTGGCCCGGCGTGGCTGTACCGCGGCGATCTGCTGCGCTGCCCGAACTGCGGCGTGCCGATCTTCGGCTTCCTCGACGCGGACCTGCAGCCGATCCGGCCCGGGCCCGCGAAGACCACCACCGTGCACGAAGAGGCGCCGAGTGGCGTCGAGGTGCTGACCCAATGAACCTCACCGTCCCCTTGACCGAGAGCGACATGGCGATGGTCGCGCTGTTCCGCGGTCGACAGCATGTGAAGAAGCACCACATCGTGTCGGCGTTCGCCCTGGGACAGCAAGAGACCTTCCCGCACGCGGACGCCCAGTTTGAGCGCCTGAAGCACCTCGGGGTGATCGACCACAAGCGCGATGGCCGGTGCTGGCTGTCGGAGGCGTTCAAGGCGCAGATGGCGGCCGAACAGCATGCAAGAAGCCCGGGACGCCGGGTCACGACAGGTGGCGAAGCGGCTACAGCCACCACCACAACCGAAAGGGTGACCGAGGAGCAGCGCCACGCCGATGAACGGCGCGCCTCGGCCCCTGAGAGAGCGGCGCAGATGGCGCGGGAGGCAGCGTGAACCAGATCTTCGGCGAGTACGCCACCGCGACGGCGTTCGCGATCATGCTGACGAAGAGGCAGTGCAACACCCTGCTGCGAGTTCGCTACGTGGCCCAGGAGGCCGCTAAACATGGCGTAGATGCGTTCGGTCGCGGCGGCTGCGACATGAGCGTGCGGAGCGAACTGATCGCCCCACAGCCGATGCAATCGCTGCACGCGCTGCGCGACCGCGGGCTGGTGTTCTGGCACCGCACCCACGACGGCAAGGCGTGCGGCTTCGGTGGACTGACGAAAGCCGGCGAGTTGATGTGCGGCTTGCTGGACGAAGCCGGGCTGACCATCGAGAACACCAACACCCTGAGCGTGCTGCGCAGATTGGACCGCGCCGCATGACACAGCCGACCGTCTCCTGCCGCGACGCCTGCGGCGCCACCGCCGAGAACGACGATGACGCTCTCGCCAAGGGCTGGACGTCCCTGCAGACCACCAACGGCTGGCGCTGCGGATCCTGCTCGCGGATGCTGCGCCTGGCTGGCGCGATGCCCGGCCGCGCTGCTGACACCACGTTCGTCGACCGTCTCCCGCGCACCTCCATCGGGGCGCTGAAGCGCGAGACGGCCTCGAGCATTCTGCCGGTGGCGGTGAGGGCATGAGCGACTACACCGCGTTCCTTCGCGCGAAGATCAAGATGGCCAACTTTAAGGGCTTCGAAGTGAAGCCTTGCGAGACGCACTCGGTCCTCTTCCCGCACCAGACTGACATCGTGCGCTGGGCGGTGCTTGGTGGCAATCGCGCGATCTTCGCCAGCTTCGGCCTCGGCAAGAGCGTGATGCAGTGCGAGTGGCTGCGACTCATCATCGCGTCGACGGGTGGACTCGGCTTGATCGTGTGCCCGCTGGGCGTGCGTCAGGAGCTCATCCGCGACGCCGCGATGCTCGGCATCGAGCTGGTGTTCATCCGTTCGGCGGCCGAGATCGTGCCAGGCCATGCGTTCTATCTCACGAACTACGAGACGGTACGCGACCGCAAGCTCGACCCGGCACTGTTCACGGCCGTGAGTCTGGACGAGGCCAGCGTCCTGCGCAGCTTCGGCAGCAAGACCTACCAGGAGTTCCTGCCGCTGTTCAGCGCGGTTCGGTTCAAGTTGGTCAACACGGCCACGCCCAGCCCCAACCGATTCAAGGAACTCATCCACTACGCCGGCTTCCTCGGTGTGATGGACACCGGGCAGGCCCTGACGCGATTCTTCCAACGCGACAGCGAGAAGGCCGGGAACCTGACTCTGTACCCGCACAAGGAGCAGGAGTTCTGGCTTTGGGTTTCGAGTTGGGCCGTGTTCGTACAGCGACCGAGCGACCTCGGGCACAGCGACGAAGGCTACGACCTGCCGCCGATCGAGGTGCGGTATCACGAAGTTCCGACCGACTATGCGAAGGCGGGCGCCGATCGTGATGGTCAGGTGTTGATGTTCGCCGACCCGGCGCTCGGGCTGAGTGCCGCGGCGGCCGAGAAGCGCGACAGTCTGCCCGACCGGGTTGCCAAGGTCGCCGAGATCCTGGCCAGCGCACCAGCCGATCACTTCGTCATCTGGCACGACCTAGAAGCCGAGCGGCATGCCCTGCAGGCGGCGATTCCCGAGGCCGTGAGCGTGTGGGGCAGCCAGGACCTCGAGGAACGCGAGCGACGCATCGTCGAATTCGGTGACGGCGCGTTTCGAATCCTGAGCACGAAGCCGGTGATCGCTGGCAGCGGCTGCAACTTTCAGCGGCACTGTCACCGCGAGGTGTTCGCGGGCATCGGGTTCAAGTTCAACGACTTCATCCAGGCGATCCACCGCGTGCAGAGGTTCCAGCAGCCGCACCCGGTCGTGATCGACATCGTCTACAGCGAAGCCGAGCGCGAGGTGTTGCGCACCTTGCAGGCGAAGTGGGCGCAGCACGAGGACATGGTTGCCAACATGACCGAGATCATCAAGAAGTACGGACTGAACCAGTTGGCCATGCAGGAGACGCTGGCCAGGTCGATCGGCGTGAAGCGCATCGAAGTGCGCGGCGAACGATTCACGGTCGCCAACAACGACTGCGTTGAAGAGGCCAAGCTGCAGTCTGAGGGTTCGGTAGACCTCGTCGTCACGTCGATCCCGTTCGCCAATCACTACGAGTACAGCCCGAGCTACAACGACTTCGGCCACACCGAAGACAACGACCACTTTTGGTCGCAGATGGACTTCCTCACGCCGGAGCTGCTGCGCATCCTTAAGCCCGGCCGGCTGTACTGCTGTCACGTCAAGGATCGCATCCTGTTCGGCAATGTGACCGGGGCCGGGGCACCAACGGTCAGCCCATTCCACGCCGAGGCGATCTTTCACGCGCGCAAGCACGGCTTCGACTACATGGGGCTCATCACCGTCGTCACCGACGTGGTGCGAGAGAACAACCAGACGTACCGCCTTGGCTGGACCGAGCAGTGCAAGGACGGCACGAAGATGGGTGTCGGTTCGCCCGAGTACGTCGCACTGTTTCGCAAGCCGCAGAGCGACCGCGCCAAGGGCTACGCCGATGAGCCGGTGCGCAAGTCCAAGGACGAGTACACACGGGCGCGGTGGCAGGTTGATGCGCAT
>JAKAHP010000406.1 GCA_021825505.1 Pseudomonadota bacterium | reverse complement strand
GGCGCATCGCGCAGGAGATGTCGGTCAGCGCGCAGGTGTTCGCGCGCTGGGTGCAGGATCCGCTGTATCGCGACCGGCGCCGGCAGCCCAAGCCGCTTCCGCGCCTGGGGCCGCCGCCATCGTTCGACGCGCTGGCCCGCGCAGTAACACGCGACGTGCATCCCTACACGGTGCTGACCGAACTGCTGCGCCTCGGACTGGTGGAGCTTCGCACGGTCAAGGGGGAGGAACTGGTCGTCCCCAACCGCAGCGGTTTCGTGCCGCCAGCAGGGTCACGCGAGATCCTCGATCTCTACGGCGCCAACCTGGCCGACCACGCGCACGCGGCCGTGAGTAACCTGCTCGGCGGCGCGCCGATGCTGGAGCAGAGCGTGTTCGCCGAGGGCATCACCGAGGACTCGGCCCAGGCGCTGGGTGAACTGGCCCGCCGCCTGTGGGCCCAGGCGCGAACGGAGATGATCGCGGAGGCCATGCGCCGGTACGAGGCCGACAGGCAGCGCCCCGACGCGACCAGCCGCATGCGGTTCGGCACTTACTTTTGGCAGGCGCCGGCGGAGGCGCCCACGCCGCAGGACAACGAGAACGAGGGAGACGCCCGTGAATAGGCTTCGATTCATCGTCCGCTTCGCGCTGCTCGCCGCAGTGCTGGGCCTGGACCTGCTTCTCGCATCCTGCGGTGGCGGCGCGTCGGTGGCGTCGACCGGCTCGGGCGGTGTCGGCACCGGCGGCACCGGCGTATCGATGGGCACCGTGACCGGCTTCGGCAGCGTGGTGGTTGATGGCACCGCCTACAGCAGCGCCACGCCGAACTACTACGCCGGCACCGACCAATCCGAAGCCGCCCCGACCACAGCCACGTCGGTCGAACTCGGCGCGCAGCTGAGCATCGCGCTCGACGCCCAGGGCAATCCGTCGACGGTCACCATCAACCCCGAACTGGTCGGCGCGGTCGTCGGTCTCGGCACGAGCGGCTTCAGTGTCAACGGCGTGCCGGTGCGGATCAACTCCAACGCGTCAGCGGGTCCCGTCACGTACTACTCGGGGATCCCCGGGCTCTCCGGCCTGGCGGACGGCATGCAGGTCGAAGTCCACGGCGCCGTCGGCGTCGACGCGAACGGGCAGACGTACATCCAGGCGACGCTGATCGAGCAGTTGCCGGCGACGAACCCGGTCACGCGCATCACCGGCGTCGTGTCCGGCCTCGACCTGGCCGCCGGCACCTTCCGGATCGATACGACGACGATCCGGATCGGCACCGCGACGTCGATCTCGCCTGCCGGGCTGACGTTGGCCGACGGGCAGGTGGTCAACGCCTGGACGAACGCTCCTGTCGGAACCGACGGCAGCATCACCGCGCAGTTCGTCGGCATCCGCAGCCTGCAGGGCATGTCGGGCAGCGTGCAGGCCGGCGGCCTCGTCGCCTCGCTCCAGGGCACCCGGTTCACGCTGTCCGGCATCCCGGTCGACGCCGCGGCGCCAGCGCTGGCATCGACCGTGGCCGGCCTGGTCGCCGGCGAATACATCGTCGTCCAGGGGCAGGTCGACGCATCGACCGGAACCGTGGTGGCGACGGCTATCCGCGCCTACGCGGCGCAGCCGGCGCAGGTCAAGCTCAAGGGAACCATCACCGGCTTCGTGAACCCGGGCAATTTCCTCGTCCGGGGTGTTCCGGTCGACGCGTCGCAGGCGCAGTTCCTGGCGGGATCGGCGACGTCGCTGGCGAACGGGGTCTATGTGGACATCGTCGGCAGCGTCGGCAACACCAACGTCGTCAGCGCCGCGACGGTGACGGTCCGGTCCGGCGCCCCGGACGGCGGCACGGTCGACTACGAAGGAACGGTGAGCGGCGTTGCCACCACGTCCAGCGGAACGCAGTTCACCCTCACCTACAGCGCAGACGGGCGGACCTCCACTGCACAGGTGGCTCTCGCGCCGAATGTCGCATTCAGCGGCGGCACCGCCGCACAACTGGCCAACGGCCAGACGGTCGAGATCGAAGCCGTCAACGGCACGTCGGTCCTGACGGCATACAGCGTGACGTTCCTGAAAGCCGCCGCGGCAAGCGGCAGCGGCGGCACGGACAGCTCGGCGACCTCCGACACCAGCGGGATCGTGTACGGCTACAACGGCACCAGCTTCAGCGTCAACGGCATCACCATCCAGGTCAACGGCGTCCAGCCCTCCGGCGGCACGCTGGCCGATGGCGTGAAGGTGGAGGTGACGTTCGTCCAGTCCGGCGGCGTCAATCTTGCGCAGGAGATCAGTCTGGACTGAAGCGCCGCCCGGCCGTGCCGCCGCGTCCGGGCCGCCGCTCAGCGGCGGCCGAGTTCGGCGACCTTGCGCAGCAGCTCGGTGAGCAGCAACCGCTCGCCGGGCGTCAGTGCGGCATCCATTTCGGCATGCATGGCCGGGCTGCGCTGCTCGGCGTCACGCGCCATCGCCTCGCCGCCGGCGGTCAGCAGCACCCGTTGCGAGCGCCGATCGGTTTCACTGCGCACCCGTTTCACCAGCCCACGTTGCTGCAGCCGGTCGATCACCATGGTCAGGCTGGGCGCCGGCAGCACCAGCGCGCGAGCCAGCTGGCTCGGCGTCAGCGACTCGTTGGCCCGCAGCAGCATCAGCAGCGAGTACTCGACCGGACGCAGGGCGAGCGGCTCGCCGATGTGG
>JAKAHP010000405.1 GCA_021825505.1 Pseudomonadota bacterium | reverse complement strand
CGGCGTGGCCGGACGCGGCCAGCGCGTTGAGCCGGGCGGTGATGCCGGCCGCGGCCGCCGGCACGGCGTCAGCGAGGTTCATCGTGGTGCTCCGGCGCGGTCTCGTGCAGCGCCTGTTCGAGGTCGGCGACGAGGTCGTCCGCGTCCTCCAGGCCGATCGACAGCCGCAGCATCGAGTCGGCGATGCCGCGTCGCGCGCGCTCGGCCGCGCTCAGATCATGGTGGCTGGTCGTGCACGGTTGCGTGACCAGGCTTTCCACCCCGCCCAGGCTGGGCGCCAGCGCGAACAGGCGCAGGCGCTCGGCGACGCGCGCGGCTTCGGCGCCGCTGCCGTGCAGCTCGATCGTCAGCATGCCGCCGTAGCCGCGCATCTGCGTCCTGGCCAGCGCATGGTCGGGCGCATCGGGCAGGCCGGGGTAGTACACGCGCGCGACACGCGCATGGCGCGCCATCGCTTCGGCGACGACTTGCGCCGACGCGTTGTGGCGCTGCATGCGCACCGACAGCGTGCGCAGGCTGCGCGCCAGCAGCGCGGCGGTTTCCGGCGCCAGCACCGAGCCGAGATTCCTGCGCCACGGGCGAACCGCATCCAGGCGTTCGCGCGCGCCCATCAAGGCCCCGGCGGTCAGATCGCTGTGGCCGCCCAGGTATTTGGTCGCGCTGTGCATGACGATGTCGGCGCCGAGTTCGAGCGGGCGCTGGTTGACCGGCGAGGCGAAGGTGTTGTCGACCGCGAGCAGCGCCCCGTGGCGATGCGCCAGCGCGGCGATCGCCGCGATGTCGAACAGCTCCAGGCGCGGGTTGCTCGGGGTCTCCAGGAACACCAGCGACGCCCCATCGGCGAGCACGGTGTCGAGCTGGTCGACCTCGTCGCGGCGCAGCAGCCGCGTCCTGATGCCGAGCTGCGGCAACTGGTCGCCGAGCAGTTCCAGCGTGCCGCCGTAGGCGTCGCCGACGCAGACGATGCCGTCGCGTCCCAGCGCCAGGAACAACGCGGCCGACGCCGCCATGCCCGAGGCGAAGGCGAGGGCGTCGTCGGCGCCTTCGAGCGCGGCCAGCGTTTCCTCGAGCGCATACAGCGTCGGATTCATGCCGTAGCGCGTGTACAGCGCACCGCGCCGGCGGCCCTCGATCACGTCGAGCAGCTCGGCACTCGAGTCGAAGGCGAAGGTGGTGGTGTTGTAGATCGGGGTGTTGGGGCTGCCGTAGGCATCGCGCGCACTGCTGCCGTGAATCGCGCGCGTGGCCAGCGCGAAACGACGCGGCGCCGTCATCGGCTCGGCTCCTCGACGTCGACCACGCTGATCGATTCGACAGCGTCGGGCGCGCCCGCATAGACGACGAAGACGATGGTCTCGGTCGCGATCATCGCGCTGTGCCACTGTCCCTGCGGGTTGAGGCTGTAGCCGCCCGCGGCCTTGCGCGCGCGCCCGGACTTCGTCGCGCGGGCGCCTTCGACGACGAGCACGTGTTCGTCGGATTCGGCGACGGCGACGATCTTCAGCAGCTTGCCCGGAGGCGGCGAGTACTTCGCGAGCCAGGCGATGCCGCCGCCTGCTTCGCGGCGGTCGGACAGGATTTTCAACTGGACGACGTCGCGGCCTTCGTAGCGGGCCCCAGGGCCGAAGAAAGGCACGCCCGAAGTCCATTCAAGGGTGTCGGGGTCGAGATGCACCGAGGCCATGCGCTCCCTCGCGTGGTGATGGCAGGATTATTTCGGCATATTAAATACCGAATTAAGTCCCGTCCAGCGCTTGCCCCTGTTCCCAGCAGCGTTATTGCGCGGTCGACCACCCCGGCGCGGCGGCCGGCGCCGGCGCCGTGCTGCCGGTGGCGAGCGCGTGCTGCAGGCTGTCCTGCACCGCGCGCGCCAGCGCGCGGCGCTCGCCGCCGTGCAGCGGCGTCAGATAGCTCACCGCGGCGCACAGGCGCGGCGCGCGCGCGATGCGCCACAACGTCAGCAGCAGGCTGTCGTCGCCGACATAGGCCGGCGCCAGGCTCGGCGCGCCGCTGGCCGCGTCGAGGTAGCGCAGCAGCACCGGCTGCACCGGCGCGCAGGCGCTGACCGCGGCCTGGAACAGGTTGGCGTGCAGCGGCAGGATGCGGTCGCCGCTCGAGGTCGTGCCTTCGGGGAACACGCTGACGCGCTGCCCGTCGCGCAGGGCCTGCGCGATGCCGTGCATCACGCGCATCGCGTCGCGCGCGCGCTCGCGCTCGATGAACAGCGTGCCGGCGCCGCGCGCCAGCGCGCCCACCACCGGCCAGCGGTCGATGTCGGCCTTGGCGACGAAGCGCGTCGGCTCGACCGCGTTGAGCGCGACGATGTCCAGCCACGACACGTGGTTGATCGCAAGCATGCACGCACCGCCTTGCGGGGCGCCGTCGACGCGCAGCTCGACGCGGCAGGTGCGCAGCAGCGCCAGCGACCAGTCGGCGATCGCGCGCGCGCGCTGCGCCTGGTCCATGCGCGCGAAGCCGCGCAACGTCACCAGTCCGCGCGCCAGCAGCGCGAGCAGCGCGGCGAGCATCGCGAGCAGACGCGCGGCGGCGATCACGCGGCGGCGCTCCGGTGCACGACGCGGCCGTCGACGATGGTCGCGCGCACGCGCCCGCTGAACTCGACGTCGGCCAGCGGGGTCGGCTTGGTGCGGCTATGCAGCGCGCAGGCG
>JAKAHP010000404.1 GCA_021825505.1 Pseudomonadota bacterium | reverse complement strand
GAGTGGTACGGCGCCTTCGGCCTGATCGTCACCCTGGTCTGGCTGTACCTGGAACTGCTGCGCCTGCTGTCCAAGCTGCAGCGGCGCTGAGCTGTTCGGCCACCGCGCCTGGCGGACGTGGCGAGGGCCAGGCGCCGGTTTTGACCGGCGTCCGCGATGCGCACGCCCGCGCGCGGATCCATCACCCGCCGCCACGGCGGCGGGAGGGGTGCCGGCACGCACATCGTCGCGACGGGTGCAGCGCATGCTCGCGCGCCGGGCCTCGTCGGCATCGGCCGGATTGCGGCGACCCAGCCCGCAGGCAAGATCGATCAGCGGCACCACGCCGATCAGAGGATGCGCGGCTCCGGTTCCAGCTCGACTCCGAAACGCGCGCGTACGCCGGCCTGCACGCGCTGCGCCAGCGCCCAGAGTTCGGCACCGCGGGCTCCGCCGTGGTTGACCAGCACCAGCGCATGGCGATTCGAAATGCCCGCATCACCTTCGCGCAAACCCTTGAAACCGCAGGCTTCGATCAGCCACGCCGCCGAAAGCTTGGCATGACCTTGCGGGCCGGGCCAGATCGGCAGAGCGGGGTGCTCGCGCTTGAGCGCCTCGGTCTGGGCCAGCGGCACGACCGGGTTCTTGAAGAAGCTGCCGGCGTTGCCGATCACCGCGGGATCGGGGAGTTTTCGCGTGCGCAGCCGCAGCACCGCCTCGGCGACATGGAAGGGCGCCGGTTGCGTCACGCCCATCGCCGCCAGCTCCTCGCGTACGCCGGCGTAGTCGAGGCGCAGCGCGTGCTCGCGCGGCAGGGCGAACACGACCGCGGTGATCAGCCAGCGGTCGGGCGCGCGCTTGAAGATCGAATCGCGATAGGTGAAACCGCAGGCGTCGCGATCGAGGGTGACCGCGCGCTGCGACTCCCGATCCCAGGCCTCGACGGCATCGATGAACTCGCCCACCTCGACGCCGTAGGCGCCGATGTTCTGCAGCGGCGCGGCGCCGACGGTGCCGGGAATCAGGATCAGGTTTTCCAGGCCGGCGCAACCGCGCCCCAGCGACCAGCGCACGAAGTCGTCCCAGCGTTCGCCGGCGGCGACGCGGATCAGCGCGCGCGTGCCGTCGTCGTCGAGTACTTCGACGCCGCGTGTCGCCATCGCGATCACCGTGCCGGCGTAGTCGCCGGTGAACAGCACGTTGCTGCCCTCGCCCAGTACCAGAATGTCGCCCGTACGCACGGCGGGGTAGGCGAACAGCTCCGGCAGGGCCGCGGCGTCATGCACTTCGGCCAGCAGCGCCGCGCGCGCGGTGACGCGCAGGGTGTTGCGCGCGGCCAGCGGTGCGTCCTCGATCAGCGTATAGCCGCCCATGGCGATGCGCTCAGGCATGCGCAGCTCCGGCCGGTCGAGTGCTGCAGCGGCGGCGAAGGCGCGGACGGCGGATCGAGTCGGGCGGTCGCGTGTGGCCTCGCCCCCTCACCCTGACCCTCTCCCCCGGCGCGGTTGGGGGAGAGGAGACCGAAGTGTGCGGCGTCTGGCTTGCTGCCTCTCGCTTGAGCGGACCTGCTGGGGACGCGAAGCGCGGCACGGCTTTAACTCCCTCTCCCCTGCGCCTTGGCGCGGGGGAGAGGGTGGGGGTGAGGGGGCGGGGCCGCGAGCGCATTGTGGCCCGTGATGGTGCGCAGTTCCGCTTCGGCGCGGCGTCAGGCTGCACGCGGGCGTTCCTGCGATGAGCGGATCGCCTCCACGCATTCACCGATCAGCGCCGGGCCGCGGTAGATCATGCCGGTGTAGAACTGCACCAGCGTCGCGCCGGCGGCGATCTTGTCCGCCGCGTCCGCGCCGCGCGTGATGCCGCCGACGCCGATCAGCGGAACGCGGCCGCCCAGACGTTGCGCCATGCCCTGCAGCACGGCGGTGGCGCGCGCGCGCAACGGCGCACCGGACAGGCCGCCGGCCTCGCCGGCGTGGGGCTGTCCGGCCACCGGTGCGCGGTCCAGGGTGGTGTTGGTGCAGATCAGCCCGTCGATGCCGCTGTCCAGCGCCGTCCGCGCGATGGCGTCCAGCGCCGCCTCGTCGAGGTCGGGCGCGATCTTCAGCAGCAGCGGGGTGTGCTTGCCGTGGCGCGCATCGAGCCGCAGCTGCGTTTCGCGCAGTGTGCCCAGCAGGCGTTTCAGCGTCTCGTCCGCTTGCAGATCGCGCAGCCCTTGCGTGTTGGGCGAGGACACGTTGACGGTGACGTAGCCCGCGCGCGCATGCACGCGCTCCAGACAGAACACGTAGTCGTCCGCCGCGCGCTCGTTGGGCGTGTCTTTATTCTTGCCGATGTTGATGCCGAGCACGCCGGCGTAGCGCGTGCGTTCGAGATTGCGCAGCAGGGCCTCGACGCCGTCGTTGTTGAAGCCGAGACGGTTGATGACCGCCTCGCGCTCCGGCAGGCGGAACATGCGCGGCCTGGGATTGCCGGGTTGCGGGCGCGGCGTGGTGGTGCCGATCTCGATGAAACCGAAACCCAGCGCCGCCAGCGCGTCGACGTGCGCGCCGTTCTTGTCGAGACCCGCAGCGAGGCCGACCGGGTTGTCGAATTGCAACCCGAACGCCGTGACCGGCAGGGGCGCGGGACGCGAGGCCAGCAGCGGATTCAGGCCGCCGCGGTAGGCCATCTCGATCGCCTTCAGCCCCAGATCGTGC
>JAKAHP010000403.1 GCA_021825505.1 Pseudomonadota bacterium | reverse complement strand
AGCCGTGGCGCCTGCTGGTGCTCGAGTGGACGATGTTCGCGTTCGGTCTCAGCGCCTTGTTCGGGCTGTTGGCGCTGATTTTGCGTCGGCTGCGCGACGCGCGGCTGCGCACGGTGACGACGCGCATCGACGTGCTGCTGTACGCGCTGCTGCTGTTCCAGCTCGTCACCGGGCCGGCGATCGCGTACTTCGACAATTGGGGCAGTTCATGGTTTGCCGCGGCGCTGACGCCTTATCTGCGCTCGATTTTCCTGCTGCAGCCTCGTGCCGACATCGCGGCCGGGATGCCGCTCGTCGTGCAACTGCACATCCTGTCGGCCTTCGCAATTTTCGGCCTGATTCCGTTCACGCGGCTGATCCACTTCACGGTGTTCCCGCTGAACTACACGTGGCGCCCCTACCAGCAGGTGATCTGGAACTGGTCGCGGCACGTGCGCCGGGCGTCGCGTGCGTTGCGCGCCGGCGTGGCGCCGCGCAACAACTGACGGCGCGCAGCCGCGCGGGTTCGAGCCGCGCCGGCCCTGCGCCCGGCGCGTCCGCGTCGGTGTTGGGCGCATAGCGCAGCAGGGTTGGCTTGCGCGGCCGATCGTGCCAAGATCGCCGCATGGCCGCACTGATTTTCGACACACTGAAGTTCGCCAGCCGCCTGGAGGCAGCCGGCGTCGCGCGCGCCCAGGCGCAAGCGCAGACGCAGGCGCTGGTCGAGCTGTTCGATGCCAACCTCGCCGACGTGGCGCTGCGCCGCGACGTCGAGGCGCTGGGCGTCGTGCTGTGCGCCGAGATGCGCGAGATGGGCGTTGCACTGCGCGGCGAGATGAGCGAGATGGGTGCTGCGCTGCGTGGCGAGATGAGCGAGATGGGCGCTGCGCTGCGTACCGAGATGCATGAGCTCGAGGTGAAGCTGCATGACGAGATGCACAAGCTCGAAGCCAAGCTGCGCGGCGAATTGCACGAGCTCGGAGCGGCGCTGCGCGGCGAATTGGCGGCGTCGGAAAGTCGGCTGAGCTTGAAAATGGATGCGCGCTTCGCGGCCATCGACAAGCGCTTCGCGGCGATCGACACGCGTTTCGCGGCCATCGACACGCGCTTCGCGGCGATCGACACGCGTTTCACCGATCTCGAAGGTCGCTTGCGGCTGCTGCAGTGGATGCTCGGTGTCGTCGTGACCGGTGTCGTCGCGCTGGTGCTGAAAGCCTACTTCTGATTAGGGATGCTGTTCAGAACTCACGTGGTGCGCGTTCGAGGTCAAAACGGGATGCATGGCCTGCCTGGGCGGCGCAGCCTGTGCCGGTGGCACAGGCAAGCCGACAGGTGGGTCAGGCGCCCGTTTTGGCCCGAACCCTGCGGGGCGGTGGCTGGCGGGCGCGCTGCGGCGCTGCAAAACCAGGCAAGGCGTTCAGCCTTGCCTTGGGTTTTGCGCCTGGCATCGCATCCCGCCAGCCGCCGCCGCGCGCCGCGCGAGTTTTGAACAGCATCCCTAGTGTCCTGTCCCGGTAATACGCGTGCAAAGTCGATGCAGCTTTTCGAGGATCGAGTCGGCCGTGGCCGTCCACTTGAAGGGACGGCAGTTCGCGTTGTAGGCGGCGACGAAGTGGTCGATGCGCTGCACGAGTTGCTTGACGCTGGTGAACGAGCCGCGGCGTATGGCCTTGTCGGTGATCATGCCGAAGAACCGCTCGACCTGGTTGAGCCAGGAGCTGTAGGTTGGGATGAAGTGCATGGTCCATCGCGGATGCGCTGCCAGCCAGGCCTTGACCTTCGGATGGTTGTGCGTGGCGTAGTTGTCCGCGATGCAGTGGATGTTGAGTTCGGCCGGCACGGCGCGCTCGATCTCCCGCAAGAAGGACAGGTACTCCTGGTGACGATGCCTCGGCTTGCAACTGGTCAGCACCGCTCCGTTGAGGACGTTCAGCGCGGCGAACAGCGTGGTCGTGCCGTGACGCTTGTAGTCGTGGGTGACGCCCTCGACGTAGCCGAAACCCATGGGCAGCATGGGCTGGGTTCGCTCCAGGGCCTGGCACTGGCTTTTTTCATCCACACAGATGACCAGCGCGTTGTCGGGCGGGCTCAGATACAGGCCGACGACGTCGCGCAGCTTCTCGATGAAGAACGGGTCATTGGACAGTTTGAACCCTTCGGTGCGATGGGGCTGCAGACCGAAGAGCTGGAAGTAGCGCGCAACACTGCTCTTGGAGATACCCGTCTCGGTGGCGACCGAGCGCACGCTCCAATGCGTCGAGCCGTCCACCGGCTTGGTATGCAGCGTGGTCTTGATCAACTGTGCCACGCGCTCGTCGTCGATGGTCCGTGGCTTGCCCGGACGCATGTCGTCGTACAGGCCGGCGATGCGCCGCGCGAGAAAGCGCAATCGCCACTTGCCGACCGTGGCCATGCTCAGCTTGAGCCGCGCGGCGATGTCCTTGTTTTGTTCGCCGTTCGCGCTGTCGAGAATGATGTGCGCGCGCATGCTCAGTGCCGCCGGCAGCGAACGGCTGCGAGCAAAGGATTGCAGCTGCGAACGCTCGGCGTCCGTCAGCAGGAGTTCGGCCTTCGGCCTGCCTGTTCTCATCGCGATATCTCCAGTCCAAAGATACCGCAGGAACAAGCAAGACTAATGCCAGTTATTTACGGGACACCACACTAGGGAAACACTGATCAATTCCCCGCGACCGG
>JAKAHP010000402.1 GCA_021825505.1 Pseudomonadota bacterium | reverse complement strand
CGACGACGCCGGCGCGCGCCAGCAGTTCCAGCGCCGGCGCGTCGGGCGGCGCCAGCCGTGGCGGCACGTCGCCGTACTCGGAGGTGCCCGAATGACGGCTCGCGAGCACCGCGACGAAGCGGTCCCCGCGGTACAGCGCGACCTCGCGCCCGTTGCGCTCCTCCAGCGTGCGGATCGAGCCGGCGTCGTCCAGCGCCTCGACCAGCAGCAGCGCGCCCTCGACGGCGGCGCTCGCCGGGCCCAGCGTGCAGGCAGCCAGATCGGCGGCGTTGAACGCACGCAGGTTCGACGGGATGGTCTTGACCTCGATCACCGCCGCGCCTCCGCAGCGTCGGCGTGCAGCGCGGCGCTGAACTGCTCGCGGTTGAGGCGCGGCGGCATGTCCGGGCGGCCGAGCTCGGCACGGTGGCCGACGCAGCACAGCACCTCGATGAACGCGGCGCGCGGCGCGCCGGCGAACTCGGCGACGGTGCTGGCCAGCGCCGCCGCGCTGCGCACCGTGGCCACGCGCGCGTAGCCGGCGGCGGAGGCGATGGCGGCCAGCCGCAGCCCGGGAGCGGCGGTGGGCTGATCGCCGACCGATTCGTGCGAATCGTTGTTGAGCACGACGTGCAGCAGGCGGCTGGCGCGCGCGCAGGCGGCGAACGCACCCAGATGCATCAGCGCGGCGCCGTCGCCGTCGAGGCACAGCACGGTGCGCCCAGGTTGCGCGTCGGCGATGCCCAGCGCGACGTGCGAGGCGTAGCCCATCGCACCGACGACGAGGAAATCGCCGGCGTGCGACTCGCCGCGTGCTTCGCGCAAGGCATACAGCTCGCGCGACGCCATGCCGGTGGTGGCCACGGTCAGCGCGCCGCGCGGCAGCGCGCCCACGCAGGCCTCGATCGCCTGTTCGCGCAGCATCGACGGTGCGCACGGGTCGCGTGGCGCGTGCGGCGGCTGCGGCGGCACGCTGAAAGCGCCGCGGCGGCACAGCAACGCCACCGGCTGGCGCGTGCGCGCGGCGTGCGCGAGCAGGCGCTGCAGCATCGGCGCCGCATCGACCGTGTCGGGGCCGACGATCTCGTGGCGGATCGACAGCAGTTCGAGCAGCGCCGGCGTCAGCGCGCCCTCGACGCGGTGCTGCGGTTCGTCGCCCAGCGCCGCGCCATCGGCGCCGAGCTCGCCGCGCCAGCCGATCACCAGCAGCAGCGGCACCGCGCAGACCTCGGGCGCGGCCAGCGACGCCAGCGGGTTCAGCGCGGCGCCCAGCCCCGAGTTCTGCAGATAGACCAGCGGCACGCCGCCGCGCGCGAGCTGATCGCCGATCGCGGCGGCGACCGCGGCGCCCTCGTTGCAGGCGACGCGATGGCGGATGCCCGGATGGCCGCGCTGCAGGCAGGCGCCGAGCCCGCGCAGCAGCGAGTCCGGCACGCCGCAGGCGTAGTGCACGCCGGCCGCGGCGAGTTGCTCGACGAAGTGCTCGGGGTCGATCGCCATCGTGCGCCGCGCTGCTTCAGCGCGTCCCCGGGATCAGGCCGAGCATGTCCTCGACCGGCATGCACTGCGCCTCGGCCTCGAGCGTGCGACCGTGCTCGAGGATGGCCAGCGCGACGTCGCGCATCGCCGGATAGGCGGCGCGCAGCAGGTGGTTGGCGTAGATCACGATGTTGAAGCGGTGGCGCCGGAACTCGCCGAACGGCACGGCGCTGTGGCGCGTGGGCACGCACACCAGCGGCACCGCAGCGTGGAGCGCGCGAAAGCGCGCGGCGAATTCGAGGATCTCGGTCGGCGCGTCGCGGTTGCTGTGGATCATGATGCCGTCGGCGCCGGCGCCGACGTAGGCACCGGCGCGGCGCAGCGCGTCGTCCATGCCGGCGTCGAGCACCAGGCTCTCGACGCGCGCGATGATCATGAACTCCTCGGTGAGCTGCGCGGCCTTGCCCTGCGCGATCTTGTCGCAGAAGGTGCCGATCGCTTCCTGGCGCTGCACGACCGCGTTGCCGAGCAGGGAGTTGCGCTTGAGGCCGACCTTGTCCTCGATGATGACGGCCGATACGCCGAGGCGCTCGAGGGTGCGCACGTTCATTCGGAAATGCTCGGCGTGACCACCTGAATCGCCGTCGATAATCATCGGCTTTGTGGTGACATCGAATATCTCGTCGATATTCGACAAGCGATACCGAATATCGAGCGCGCCGGTATCCGGTTTGCCGCGCACCGTCGAATCGGTCAGCGAACTCGACCAGAATGCGTCGTATTCGATGCCGTCGGCGCCGGCGCCGATGCGCGCCGATTCGGCGATCAGCGCGCACATCGGACTGTGCGCCTCGATCGCCCGCAGGCAGCCCTTGCGCGTCAGCGCGTCGCGCAAGGCGCGCCGCCTGGCGCCGGCGGTGGCGACCACGGGAAAGCAGGGCAGGGTATTCATGAGCGGCGAATGACAGCGGGCACGATGCGCGAGGGACGCATTGTTTTCGTGCCGTCGGAGCGTTGTCAAATGCGCGCGCAATAGCCTTTGCGCGTTAATCCGCTAATGCGCGAATGGGTATTTGCGCGAAGCGCGGCGCACCGATCGAGTAGGGTGAGGGGTCGCCCCCTCAGCCCTCTCACACCACCGGACGTGCGGGTCCGCATCCGGCGGTTCAAGCAGAACGCTGGAGCCGCTGGTGGATGTCCACCAACGAGACCAGCCCCATG
>JAKAHP010000401.1 GCA_021825505.1 Pseudomonadota bacterium | reverse complement strand
CCGGGCCACCGGCACGCCGCGGTTGGCGATGACCACGTCCTCGCCTGCCTGAGCCCGCCGCAACAGCTGCGACAACTGATTCTTCGATTCCAGGATGTTGATCTTCATATTGCATGCCTGCTGCAAATCCCGCGCATTCAGATTATAGCCTTGAATGGCCAACTTGGCCAGATTGGCCTGCATAGTCTGAAAATAGGCGCTTCCGCCTCGTCATCAGGGCACGCGGTCTGCTGCGGATCGACTCAGCGCGGCTGCCCGGGGCCGCCGGATGCGGCGGGTGCGGGCGCACCGCCGGAGGCCGCAGCGGCAGGGGCGGCCGATGCGCTCGCGGCGGGGGCGGCCGCCGCCGGCGCGGGCTCGACGATGCCGGCGCGGCCCGCGGCGGCCTTGCGCTCGTCGGCATCGGGCAGGCGCACGATCTTCGGCTGGTCCCAGCTGCCGGTGATGCGGTAGGTGGTGCCGGCGGCGTGGCTGAGGCCCTTGCCGAGCAGGCCCTGCATCGCCAGTCCGGCGGCGGCGCCGATCGGGCCGCCGGCGATCGCGCCGAGGATCGGCAGGGTCGAGCCGACCTTGGGATGCACGATCACGGTCTGGTCGTAGTCGTGCGCGCGCAGGCCGGTGCGGCCGCGCACGCTGATGTCGGCGGCGGGTCCCTTGATTTCCAGATCCGCGGTGTTGGCGTTGCCGTCGGCAAGCGCGAAGCTGCCGCGGATGGAATCGAAGGCAAGGCCCCTGGAGAACACGTCGCCGAAATCCAGGGTCAGCCGGCGCGGCAGCTCGGCGATCGACAGCAGCCCGAACAGGCGGCCGACGCCGGGCTGCACTTCGAGCACGCGGCCCTGGCTGACGTCGACCCGCAGGCTGCCATCCAGCGCCGCGAACGCGAACGACGAGGGCGCCCCGGGCCAGGAGGCGTCCAGATGCGCGACGGTACGCCCGCCGGCGACCAGGCCGGGGTAGCCGAACGCGGCCAGCATGCGGCCCAGGTCCTCGGCGCTGAAGTCGATCACCATCGCGGTGCGGCTGTCTGCGGCGGCGCCGGTCCAGGTGCCGCGTGCGGTCATCTGCACGTTGGGCGAATGCGTGTCGAGCTGTTCGATGCGCATGCCGTCGGCGCCGGGCACGCTCTCGAAGCGGGCCGTGCCGAACTGCGCCTGGCCGAGACGGAAGTCGCCGACACGCAGGTGCAGCGGCGGCACGGACGCTGGTGCGACATCGGCCATCGGCGCGGGTGCCGCGGCGGCGCTGCCGGCTGCCTTGGCCTCGTCGGGCCAGTACAGCCGCTCCAGATCGGCGGTAATGCCGGCGCGCTGCAGATCGACCGGAACATCGACCTTGCCCTGCGCCGCCGGTCCGCTCACCTGCAGATGCAGGCCGATGGCATCGGTGCGGGCCTGCAGGGCGAGGTCCTTGAACGGACGCCCGAACACGTCGGCGACGCCGGCGCTGATGTTCGCCGTCAGCGGCAGCCGCGGCGTGCCGGGCGCGCCGCCCATGCCGTGCAGGGCCCAGCCGCTGAGGTCCAGCGTGGCGGCGTGTCCGGCCACGCTGATGCCGGCCGCGGGATAGGCCGGCAGCGCGGCGCCATCGAGCGCCAGCGCGGCCACCGCGGCGCCCTGTGCGGGGATGCGCACCTGCGCCGTCAGCAGGCTGCCCAGCTGTGCGCGCACGGTGTGGCCGGCGAACGGCAGCGCGACCGCGAGGTGCAGCGGCAACGGCTGCGCGGCCGGCTTGGCCAGCGGCGCCGGCAGGGTGATGGCGATGCCCTGCAGTCGGGAATCGACGCTCAGCGTGGTCGTTGCCGCGCCGCCGGCGGGCGGCGTGGTCACGGTCAACCCCAGCGTCACCGGCGCGGCGCCGGTGCTCATGTCGGCGAAGGGCTTGAGCACGTCGTAGCCGCGGATCAGGGTCGGCACGTCGTAGGTGCCGGTCAGTCCCGCCTTGAGCACGGTCGCCGGATCGCCGGTGTCGCCGCCGATCGCCAGCGCCAGCGTCGCCGGCCGGCCGCGGAAGCGCGCGCTGAGTGCGGTCGCGGCGAGGCCGCGGCGGTCGAACGTCAGCGGTCCGGCGATGTCGCGGATCGTCAGCTGCCACTGCAGCTGCTCCAGTGACGCGGCGGCCAGTTCGGCCTGACCCTCGATCACCGCGCTTTCCACGTCGTGCACCGGCAGCACCAGCGTGAACTGCCAGTGCGCGCTGCCGCCGATCTTCAGCCCGCGCAGCACGTCGGCGTGCGGGCGGCCGATCGGGCTCCGGCGGATGAAGTCCATCAGCTGCGGATTGCGGCCCTCGCCCTGCGCGGCCAGGGTCAGCACGGCGTTGTCGAGGTCGGGAATGCGCGCCACCGCGTGGCCCAGCGGATTGCCCAGCGTGCTGCCGGCGTCGGCCTCGGCACTGAGACCGGCATCGACGAAGCGGACGGTGCCCGCCAGCCCCTGCGCCGCCGGCCACTCGTCGCTGTAGGCCAGGGTGACGTCGGCGAAATGCGCGCGTGCGGCGAAGCGGCCCTGGTGATCGCGGAACGGCCAGTCGGCGGTGTCGCCGCGGAACACCAGGCGCGCGTCGTCGATCCGACCGCCGACCAGCGCGCGGTCCAGCCACTTCACCGCCCCGGGCGGCATGACGTTGATCGGCCAGAACAGCTTGGCCGCACTGACGTCGCCGCGGTCGAGCGTGGCGGCCAGA
>JAKAHP010000400.1 GCA_021825505.1 Pseudomonadota bacterium | reverse complement strand
TGATGAAGGCGGTCGACAAGTTCGAATACCGTCGCGGCTACAAGTTCTCGACTTATGCGACCTGGTGGATTCGCCAGGCGATCACGCGCTCGATCGCCGATCAGGCGCGCACGATTCGCATTCCGGTGCACATGATCGAAACGATCAATAAGGTCAATCGGATCTCGCGGCAGTACCTTCAGGAAACCGGCACCGAACCCGATGCGGCGATCCTGGCCGAGAAGATGGACATGCCGGAAGACAAGGTTCGCAAGATCATGAAGATCGCGAAGGAGCCGATCTCGATGGAGACGCCGATCGGTGACGACGACGACTCGCATCTGGGCGACTTCATCGAGGACACCGGCATGCTGGCGCCGACCGACGCGGCGCTGCAGGCCAGCCTGCGCGACGTCGTCAAGGACATCCTCGATTCGCTGACGCCGCGCGAGGCCAAGGTGCTGCGCATGCGCTTCGGCATCGAGATGGCCAACGACCACACGCTCGAGGAAGTCGGCAAGCAGTTCGACGTCACGCGCGAGCGCATTCGCCAGATCGAGGCCAAGGCGCTGCGCAAGCTCAAGCACCCGACCCGCTCGGACAAGCTGCGCAGCTTCCTCGACTCGCTCTGATTGTCACCCCGGGCGGCGTGAGCCGCCCGCGTCGGGGCGCGCTAGACTGCGACCATGTCGAATCTGCGCAAGCCCGTGACGCGAACCGTCGTATTTGCCGACATCGTCGGCAGCACGGGCCTGTACAAGACGCTGGGTGATAGCGTGGCTGCGAGGCTGATGACCTCGACCACGCAGCTCATCGCCGACGCCGTGCACGCCGAGAGCGGCGAAGTGGTCAAGACGCTGGGCGACGGCCTGCTCGCGGTGTTCGACGCCAACGATCCGGCGCTGCGCGCGTGCTGTGAAGCGCAGCGCCTGCTGGCCGCGCGCGGCAAGCGCAGCGAAACCGCGGTGGAACTCAAGGTCGGGCTGTCGCGCGGACCGGTGGTACTGACGCCGGGCGACTGCTTCGGCGATGCGGTCAACGCCGCAGCGCGACTGTCGGACTCGGCCGCCGGCGGCCAGATCCTGCTCGGCGACGCCGTCACCGAGGGGCTGGAGATCGAGCAGCTGGCGCGCCTGCGCAGCCTCGGTGCGATCTTCCTGCGCGGCTACGACGTGCCGATCCCGGTGCACCGCCTCGAGTGGGACTCCAGCTGGCAGAACAATCAGACCCAGCCGCACGCGCCGACCGTGCTCGGCTCGGGCGGGCAACGCCTGGGCCTGAGCTGGCTCGACATCGTCGCCGAGTTCGCCATCGAGCAGTCGCCGGTCGGCATCGGGCGCAGCCCGTCGGCCGAGTTCAGCGTCAACGACATCCGCGTTTCGCGCCAGCACGCGCGCATCGACTGGCGCGGCAGCTATTTCCAGTTGACCGATCTGTCGAGCAACGGCACCTGGGTGCGCTTTGCCGGCCAGGACAACGTGATCGCGTTGCGCCGCAATGAGTGTGCGCTGCACGGCTCCGGCGAAATCAGCCTTGGCGCGCGCCCGACCGATCCGACCGCCCCGACCGTGCAGTTCCGCGTTCTGGCCGGCTGAATTCATGAAGCCTTCGATGAAGACTGCTCTCCCTTACCGCCACGGCAGCGCGCCGCGCAGCGCGGTGCTGCTGCTGAACCTGGGCACGCCGGCGGCGCCGACCGCGGCTGCGCTGCGCCGCTACCTCGGCGAGTTCCTCAGCGACCGCCGCGTCGTCGAGCTGCCGGCCGTGCTGTGGCAGCCGCTGCTGCGCGGCGTCATCCTGCCGTTGCGCGCGCCGAAGTCGGCCGCCAAATACGCGTCGATCTGGCGCGACGACGGCTCGCCGCTGGCCAGCGGCACGCGGCGCCTGGCGGTCGCGCTCGAACAGGAATTGACGCGACGCGGGCACGCGGTGCTGGTGCGCGACGCGATGCGCTACGGCACACCGGCCACCGCCGACGTGCTCGACGCGCTGCAGCGCGAGGGCGTCACGCGCCTGCTCGCACTACCGCTGTACCCGCAGTATTGCGCGGCGACCACGGCCTCGTCGCTCGACGCGGTGATGCAGTGGTTCGCCGGCGCGCGCCGCCAACCCGAGCTGCGCACCCGGCGCAGCTGGGCCGACGACGCCGGCTACATCGAGGCGCTGGCGTCCAAGGTACGCGCGCTGTGGCAGGCCGAGGGCGAGGCCGAGCAGCTCGTGATCAGCTTCCACGGCATGCCGGCGCGCACCCTCGAGCTCGGCGACCCCTACTTCTGCGAGTGCCAACTCACCGCACGACGCCTGGCCGAGGCGCTGCAGCTGCCCGCCGAGCGCTGGCGCGCGACCTTCCAGTCGCGCTTCGGCCGCCAGGCCTGGCTGCAGCCCTACACCGCGCCGACGCTGCAGGAGCTGGCGCGCGGCGGCTGCCGCCGGGTCGACGTGATCTGCCCCGGATTCGCGGTCGACTGCCTGGAGACCCTGGAGGAGATCGGGGTCGAAGCGCGCGCGCTGTTCCTCGCCGCGGGGGGCGAGCGTTTTCGCTACATCGAATGCCTGAACGACGACGCGGGCTGGGTGCCGAGGCTGGCCGATCTCGCCGAGCGCCACATGCAGGGCTGGCCCCAGGTTGCGCCGCCGAGCGCGGCGCTCGACGCCAGCCGCGCACGCGCGCTGGCCGCCGGCGCCGCCGACTGAAGCGCCGCGCGCA
>JAKAHP010000399.1 GCA_021825505.1 Pseudomonadota bacterium | reverse complement strand
GAGCTGTCCGAGCAATTCCCGGAGGTCACCCGCTATACCCGGGTCGGGCGCAATGTGCCGCCGCTGGCGGCTACCAGCGAGGAACTCGCGCGGGCTTGCGCCGCGTCCTTCGCTCCGCCGCAGAGCGACATGCCGCATATCGTCGGTCTGGATCGTCATGGCTGCGTTGCCATTGGTCACTCGCCTTTCGATGCCTTCGAGCATGTGGAGCGGCTGGAACATGTGTGCCAGATGGTTTTGGCTTCGGGTGCGAGGCACACGGCAATCGCCCAAACGGTGGCATCAGGCATCAAAGCCGCCCAAGCTATCCAAACCGCCTGAGGACAGCCCCAAGTCCTGCCAAGGAGAGACCGCATGAGCCAGAGCAATCCCTCACTGGTCGAATTTCTCGAACGCGATTACGCCGCGGGCTTCATCTCGCCGATTGAGTCCGACCTCGCTCCCAAAGGGCTGGGCGAAGACATCATCCGGCTCATTTCCGCGAAAAAAAATGAGCCGGAGTTCCTGCTGCAATGGCGGCTGAAGGCGTATCGTCACTGGCTGACCCTGGCCGAGCCGACCTGGGCCAAGATCCACCATCCGCCCATCGACTATCAGGCGATTCATTATTACGCTGCCCCCAAGCGCGACAAGGCGCCAAAAAGCCTCGACGAGGTCGACCCTGAGTTGCTGCGCGTCTATGAAAAACTCGGCATCCCGCTGCACGAACGCGCCGCGCTGGCTGGGGTGGCGGTGGATGCGGTGTTCGATTCGGTGTCGGTGGCCACTACTTTCAAAGACAAGCTGGCGCAGCACGGCATCATTTTTTGTTCATTCTCCGACGCGGTGCAAAACCACCCCGAACTGGTGCAGCAATACCTCGGGACGGTGGTGCCGCCGGGAGACAATTTTTTCGCCGCGCTCAACGCCGCGGTGTTCACCGATGGCAGCTTCGTCTACATCCCCAAGGGGGTGCGCTGCCCGATGGAGCTGTCCACCTACTTCCGCATCAACGCCAAGGACAGCGGCCAGTTCGAGCGCACGCTGATCATCGCCGACGAGGGTGCGCAGGTCTCGTACCTGGAAGGCTGCACCGCGCCGCGGCGCGACGAAAACCAGCTCCACGCCGCCGTGGTGGAAATCATCGCCCTCGACGACGCGCGGGTGAAGTACTCGACGGTGCAGAACTGGTACCCCGGCGACAAGGACGGCAAGGGCGGCATCTACAACTTCGTCACCAAGCGCGGCGAATGCCGCGGCGCGCGCTCGCGCATTTCCTGGACGCAGGTGGAAACCGGCTCGGCGATCACCTGGAAGTATCCGAGCGTGCTGCTGCGCGGCGACGATTCGGTCGGCGAGTTCTATTCGGTGGCGCTGACCAACCATTTCCAGCAGGCCGACACCGGCACCAAGATGATCCACATCGGCCGCAACACCCGAAGCACCATCGTCTCCAAGGGCATTTCCGCAGGACGGGGCAGCAACACCTACCGCGGCCTGGTCAAGGTGCTGCCCAAGGCCGAAGGGGCGCGCAACTACACGCAGTGCGACTCGCTGTTGATCGGCGACCGCTGCGGCGCGCACACCTTTCCGTACATCGAGGTGCGCAACCCCAGCGCGCAGGTCGAGCACGAGGCGACGACCTCGCGCGTCGGCGAAGACCAGCTTTTTTACTGCATGCAGCGCGGCATTTCCGCGGAGGACGCGGTGGCGCTGATCGTCGGCGGCTTCGCCCGTGAAGTCGTCAAACAACTGCCGATGGAATTCGCCGTCGAGGCTCAGAAGCTGCTGGGCGTGAGCCTCGAAGGCAGCGTGGGCTGAAACGCCACAGAGGAAACAAACATGCAAATGCCAGCCAGGCTTCAACCGCAAGCGACGCAGCCGCTGTTGCAAATCCGTGGCCTGCGGGTGGAAATCGACGGTAAACGGGTGCTCGACGGCATCGATCTCGACATCGCCCCCGGCGAGGTGGTCGCCATCATGGGGCCCAACGGCTCGGGCAAGACCACGCTGGCGCAGGTGCTCGCCGGGCGCGAGCTCTACCGCGTGACCGGCGGCACGGTGCGCTTCGACGGCCAGGACCTGCTGGCGCTGCCGCCGCAGGAGCGCGCGCTCGCCGGGCTGTTCCTCGCGTTTCAGTACCCGGTGGAGATTCCCGGCCTGTCCAACGTCTACCTGCTCAAGGCCGCGCTCAACGCGCAGCGCAAACACCGTGGTCTGCCCGAGCTGGATGCGATGGAATTCCTGCAACAGGTCAAAGCGCTGATGCGTGAACTCGGCATGGACGAGAAGTTCCTGCAGCGCGGGGTCAACGAAGGTTTTTCCGGCGGCGAGAAAAAGCGCAACGACATGCTGCAAATGGCCCTGCTGCAGCCGCGCCTGGCCATCCTCGACGAAACCGACTCGGGGCTGGACGTGGACGCGCTCAAGGTCGTGGCGCAGGCAGTCAACGCCATGCGCTCACCCGAGCGGGCTTTGGTGCTGATCACCCATTACGAGCGGCTGCTGGAAGTCATCGTCCCCGACCGCGTGCATGTGCTGTGGCAAGGCCGCATCGTCGCCTCGGGCGGGGCCGAATTGGCGCGGCGCATCGAGCGCGAGGGCTATGCCTGGCTGCAGCCGGGCGCGGCCCTGGCGAGTGCGCAGGAGGTCTGAGCATGGGAGCGCTCGAAGCGTTCGTCAAGGCGTTCGACGCAATCGGCGCTGGCGCTCCACCCGAATCTG
>JAKAHP010000398.1 GCA_021825505.1 Pseudomonadota bacterium | reverse complement strand
CCACGCTGATCCGGCTCTTGTCCGATTCACGCTTCCCCGCTCTTCTCCGGACCCCGGCTCCCGGACCCTGGGTCACGGCCCTCCGGCCGCATATAAGGGAACAGCAGCACGTCGCGGATCGACGGCGCATCGGCCAGCAGCATGACCAGGCGATCGACGCCGACGCCCAGACCGCCGGTGGGCGGCAGGCCCACTTCCAGCGCGCGGATGTAGTCGGCATCGAAGTGCATGGCCTCGTCGTCGCCCTTGTCCTTGGCGTCCACCTGCGCCCGAAAGCGCGCCGCCTGGTCTTCCGGGTCATTCAGCTCGGAGAAACCGTTGGCGATCTCCTTGCCGCCGACGAACAGCTCGAAGCGGTCGGTGACCTCGGGATCGGCGTCGCTGGCACGCGCCAGCGGCGAGACCTCGGTGGGATACCGGGTGATGAAAGTGGGCTGCTCGAGGGTACCTTCGACGGTCTTCTCGAAGATCTCCAGCAGCAGCTTGCCCCAGCCATAGTCGGGCTTGAACGCGATGCGCAGGCGCTGGCAGTGGCGGCGCAGCGCGGCGACGTCGCGCAGTTCCTCGCTGCGGATTTCGGGATTGTGGTGTTGCACGGCCTCGGCCAACGCCCAGCGCCGGAACGGCGGGCCGAGGTCGATGGCGCGACCCTCCCAGGTCAGCGCGGTGCGGCCCAGGGTGGCCTCGGCGGTGGCGCGGATCATCGCCTCGGTCAGGTCCATGATCTCGCCGTAGCCGACGTAGGCCTGGTACAGCTCGAGCATGGTGAACTCGGGGTTGTGGCGCGTGCTGACGCCCTCGTTGCGGAAATTGCGGTTGATCTCGTAGACGCGCTCGAAGCCGCCCACCACCAGACGCTTGAGGTACAACTCCGGCGCAACGCGCAGGTAGAGATCGATGTCCAGCGCGTTGTGATGCGTCACGAACGGCCGCGCCGTGGCGCCGCCGGGAATGACTTGCATCATCGGCGTCTCGACTTCCATGAAGCCGCGCGGTGCGGCCTCCAGCCATTGCCGGATGAAACCGATCGCGCGCGAACGCAGCGCGAACACGCGCCGCGACTCGGGCGTGACGATCAGATCGACGTAGCGCTGGCGGTAGCGCTGCTCGACATCGCTGAGACCATGCCACTTGTCGGGCAGCGGCCGCAGGGACTTGACCAGCAGACGGATGGCGCCGACCGCGACCGACAGCTCGCCGGTCTTGGTGCGCGTCAGCGTGCCCTCGACGCCGACGATGTCGCCGATGTCCCAGCCCTTGAAGGCCTCGTAGGCAGCGCCGAGGTCGGCGCGCAGATAGAGCTGGATCGCGCCGCTGCCGTCCTGCAGGCGCGCGAAGCTGGCCTTGCCCATCACGCGCTTGGCCAGCAGGCGGCCGGCGACGCGCACCGCACGCGGCGCCGTACTCAGCGCCTCGGCGCTCCAGCGCCCGGTGTCGGCGTACTCGGCCTGCAGGTCGCCGGCAAAAGCGTCGGGGCGAAAGTCGTTGGGATAGGCGATGCCCTGCGCGCGCAATGCCTTCAGCTTCTCGCGTCGTTCGGCGATCAGCTTGTTCTCGTCCTGCGGCGGGTGGCCGGCGTCGGCGTTGCCAAGCGTGGCGGAGTCGTGGGTCATGCGGATTCCGATGCTGCGGGTAAATGGACCGTCGGCACTGTCGGCCGTCATTCCTGTGAAAGCCGAGGTTGGCCTCTCCGATGGCGACCCCACTCTCGGTCCCGGCTTGCGCCGGGATCAAGAGATTAGCGAGCGTCAGGCATCGATGCGTTTCGACCCTGCCTCGAGGCCAGCTTTCAAGCTGGCCTCGACGAACTCATCGAGATCGCCGTCGAGCACCTTCTGCGTGTCCGAGCGCTCGATACCGGTGCGCAAGTCCTTGATGCGCGACTGGTCGAGCACGTAGTTGCGGATCTGGCTGCCCCAGCCAATGTCGGACTTGCTGGCCTCGAGCGCGGCCTTTTCGACATTGCGCTTCTGCAATTCCAGCTCGTAGAGCTTGGCCTTGAGCATCTTCATCGCGCGGTCGCGGTTGGCGTGCTGGCTGCGCTCGGTCTGGCAGGCCACCACGGTATTGGTCGGCACGTGGGTGATGCGCACCGCAGACTCGGTCTTGTTGACGTGCTGGCCGCCGGCGCCGGAAGAGCGATACACATCGGTCTTGAGGTCGGCCGGATTGATCTCGATGTCGATGTCGTCGTCCACCTCGGGGGCGACGAACACGCTGCCGAAGCTGGTGTGGCGGCGGTTGTCGGAGTCGAACGGGGACTTGCGCACCAGCCGGTGCACACCGGTCTCGGTCTTCAGCCAGCCGTAGGCGTAGTCGCCCTCGACGCGGAAGCTGGCGCTCTTGATTCCGGCCACCTCGCCCGCGCTGGCCTCAAGCAGCTCGGTCTTCCAGCCGCGCGATTCGGCCCAGCGCAGGTACATGCGCAGCAGCATCTCGGCCCAGTCCTGCGCCTCGGTGCCGCCGGCACCGGCCTGGATGTCGACGAAGGCGTTGGCGCTGTCCATCTTGCCGGCGAACATGCGCCGGAACTCGAGCTGTCCCACCTGGCCGGCCAGCGCCTGCACGTCGGCGGCGACGGCAGCGATCGAGGCTTCATCCTGGTCCGCCGCGGCCAGATCCAGCAGTTCGGCGGCATCGCCCAGACCGGCGCCGATGCGCTGCAGGCCCTCGACCACCTGCGTCAGGCGGGCGCGTTCGCGGCCCAGTT
>JAKAHP010000058.1 GCA_021825505.1 Pseudomonadota bacterium | reverse complement strand
GTTGGGGTTTCGTTATTGGTGGAGCCGGGGGGAATTGAACCCCCGTCCGCAAACATTCCACCGCAAGCTCTACATGCTTAGTGTCATCATTTGGATTTAACCGGTCAGCCGCAGATGCACATGCTGCTGAGCCGGCGATCCGCTTGATTTAATTGCCGGGCACGCGGCGCGCCCGTCAACGATCCGATGTGCATGACCTCGCCGGTGTTGCCACCACGGCCCATCAGCAAGCCGCTGCGAGGCTCGCCGCAATTAAGCGGCGAGTGCGAAACTATTGTCGTTCGCGTTTAACTTGATTCCAGTGGATTAACGAGCTTACTGGTGCTCGGCATGCACTCCACGACTTCCACGTTCACGTCGAAACCGGATCGGCCCCGATGGGGCGGATCATAGTCGATCCGCGTCCATGCTGCCTGATGTGGCGCTGCCTGCGCGGATTTCAAGCCCCGCCGCGGCGCCGACGCGGCCCGTATCATCGTGGGCATGTGCGGCCTATGCGGTGAACTGCGCTTCGACGGCGCCCCCCCGGACCTCGCGGCCACGCGCCGCATGCGCGACGCGATGGCGGCGCGCGGCCCCGACCATGCCGGACTGTGGAGCGATGCGCGTGTCGCGTTCGGCCACCGCCGGCTGTCGATCATCGACCTGAGCGCGGCCAGCGACCAGCCGCTGGTCGACGCCGCCAGCGGCTGCGTGCTGGTGTTCAACGGCGTGATCTACAACTACCGCGAGCTGCGCGAGCAATTGCGCAGCGCCGGCCACGCCTTCCACACCGACGGCGACAGCGAAGTCGTGCTGCGCGCCTGCCTGGCCTGGGGCGACGACGCGCCGCGCCGACTCGAGGGCATGTTCGCGTTCGCGTTGTGGGATCCGCGGCGCGGCGAGCTGCTGCTCGCGCGCGACCGCTTCGGCATGAAGCCGCTGTACCTCAGCGACGACGGCGTGCGGCTGCGCTTCGCCTCGACGCTGCCGGCGCTGCTGGCCGGCGGCGGCGTCGACCGCGACATCGACGACATCGCGCTGCACCATCTGTTCACGCTGCACGCGGTGGTGCCGGCGCCGCGCACCATCCTGCGCGGCGTGCGCAAGCTGCCGCCGGCGCACGTGCTGCGTGTCGGCGTGGACGCCACGCGCAGCCAGCGCCGCTACTGGAGCTTGCGCGCGACGCGGCCGCAGCCGCTGCCCGACACCGGCGAATGGCTGCAGCGCACGCGCAGCGCGCTGCAGGCGGCGATCGACAGCCACCTGCAGGCGGCCGACGTGCCGGTCGGCGTGCTGTTGTCGGGCGGGCTCGACTCGAGCCTGCTGGTGGGCATGCTGGCCGAGCGCGGCGCCACGCTGAACACCTACTCGATCGGCTTCGAGAGCGTCGACGCGCAGGGCGAGCGCGCCGACGAGTTCGTCTATTCGGACCTCGTCGCGCAGCGTTTCGGCACCCGCCACCACCAGCGCCTGGTGCGCAACGCCGAGGTGCTCGAGCGCCTGCCGCACACGGTCGCGCGCATGAGCGAGCCGATGTTCAGCCACGACGTCGTCGCCTTCGATCTGCTCTCCGAGTGGGTCGGCGCCGACCTCAAGGCGGTGCTCGCCGGCCAGGGCGCCGACGAGGTGTTCGCCGGCTACTTCTGGTATCCGCTGATGCAGGCCGCGCGCGGCACGCCGCTGCAACGTTTCGCGTCGCACTATTTCGACCGCGACCACGCCGAGTGGCTGGATTTCATCGAGCCTGAGCACCACGTGCCCGACCTGACGTCCGAGCTGGTCGACGATGCGCTGCAGCAGCCCGACGCCGACGAGTACCTCGACCGCGTGCTGCGCCTGGACGTCACCACGCTGATCGTCGACGACCCGGTCAAGCGCGTCGACAACCTGCCGATGGCGCACGCGCTGGAGTTGCGCGTGCCGTTTCTCGACCGCGCGCTGGTCGAACTGGCGGCGTCGATGCCGCCGGCGCTGCGGCTGCGCGACGGCGGCAAGTTTCCGCTCAAGGCGATCGCTCGCGGGCTGCTGCCCGACCTCGTGATCGACCGCCCGAAAGGCTATTTCCCGGTGCCCGCGCTGCACCACGTGCGCGGCCCCTTCCTCGAGCGCATGCGCGATCTGCTGGACTCCAGCGCCTGCCGCGCACGCGGCCTGTACCGGCGCGACGCACTGGCGCGCCTGCTCGCGGCCCCCGAGGACCCGGGCAGCTTCACGCGGCTGCGCGGCAGCAAGCTGTGGCACGCCGCGCTGCTCGAATGGTGGCTGCAGACACATGTCGACGGCGCCGCGCCCTGACCCGACCGCCCCCCGATGATCGAACACCTGAACCGCGAAGCCGGCTGCCTGAGTCTGGATCGGGCGGCGCTGCAGGCCGCGCTCGAATCCGAGCTCGGCCAGCCCGGGCTGTACGCGCTGGTCGCCGAACGCAACCCGCATATGTTCTCGGCGCAGCCGGTGTATCTCGCCGAGCGCCGGCTGCAGCGCATGCGCGAGGTGGTGCGCGCGGTGCACGCAGTGACGGCGCTGCCCGGCTGGCGCGACGCCGCGCTGGCCGACGCGCCGGCCGCGGCACAGCACGATCCCGGCAACCCGGGGCTGTTCCTCGGCTTCGACTTCCACCTCGAGGACGATGCGCTGTCGCTGATCGAGATCAACACGAACCCGGGCGGTGCGCTGCTGTCGACCGCGCTGGCGCGCGCGCAGCGCGCCTGCTGCGACGCGATGCGCGCACCGCTGGCACGCGCGCCACGTCCGGAGGCATTCGAGGCGGCATTGCTCGAGATGTTCGCCGCCGAATGGCGCAGCAGCGGGCGCAGCGGGCTGCCGCGGCGCCTGGCGATCGTCGACGACGCGCCGCAGCAGCAATACCTGTATGCCGAGTTCGTGCTGTTCCAGCGCCTGCTGGCGCGTGCCGGCATCGACGCCCGCGTGGTCGACGCGGCGTCCTTGCGCGTCGAGCGCGGCGCACTGACGGCCGCGGGCGAAGCGTTCGACTTCGTCTACAACCGGCTCACCGATTTTGACTTCGAGCAAACCGCGCACGCTGCGCTGCGCCAGGCCTGGGACGAAGACCTCGCGCTGATCGCGCCCCACCCGCGCGCGCATGCGCTGTACGCCGACAAGCGCCGCCTGGCGCTGCTCGGCGACCGGGCGCGGCTGCTCGCGCTCGGTGCCGACGCGGCCGACGCCGAGTTGCTCGTCGCGCATGTGCCGTTCACCGAGGTGGTCGACGACGCGCATGCCCAGCGGCTGTGGTCCCAGCGCCGCGACCTGTTCTTCAAGCCCTGGGCCGGCTTCGGCAGCCGCGCCGCCTACCGCGGCGACAAGCTCACGCGCGGTGTCTGGGCCGAAATCCTGCAGGGGCGCTACGTCGCGCAGCGCCTGGCGCCTCCCGGTCGACGCCGGGTCGGTGACGACGCCTTGAAGTTCGACCTGCGCGCCTACGCCTACCGTGGCGACGTGATGTGGTTCTCGGCACGGCTGTACCAGGGGCAGACGACGAACTTCCGCACGCCTGGGGGCGGCTTCGCGCCGGTGCTTGGCGGTTGAACATCGCAACCCGCGCTGGCGCCGCCGGGCGCGGGTCGGGCACGACTCGGGCACAATCGACGCTTGCACCGGCGGTGCGCCGCGCAGCTTGACCGGCATCAACGCGCTTGCGGCAACGCAGCATTACAACGAGCTGATTGCTGGAGGGCCAGACCATGTCGTCGCAACCGATGCCCCGAACCCGCGCGCGGCGCAGCGCCACGGCGCCGCGCCGTGCGCCAGGCGCCGCCGCCACTGCCGCCACCCCTGCCGCGGCCACCCACGCCAGACGCGAAGCAAGCGCCGCGCACCCGGAAGCGCCGGAGGCAGCCGCCGCGATCCCCGCGCTGCCGTCAGCCGTGACCGCGACCGCCGGCGCGCCGCCGCTGCCGGCGGCGGTGCTGCAGCCGCCGCCGCGCCCCGAGACCGGCATCGCCGAACTGATCGACCGCGCCACGCATGCGCTGATGGCGCGGCGCACGCTGGGGCTTTCGCCGGCCGCGATCGGGCTGGCCGCGGCCGACTGGTGGGTGCACCTGGCGAGTGCGCCGGGCAAGCGCCTCGAGCTCGCGGGCTCGGCGCTGCGCGCGCTCACCGCCTGGGGCGACTACGTCGGCCGCGTGTTCGCGCATCGGCGCGGCGAGACCGACCCGAGTTGCTGCGCGGTACCGACCGAGAACGATCGCCGCTTCAACGCGCCGCAGTGGCAGCGCTTTCCCTACAACCTGATCCAGCAATCCTTCCTGCTGCAGGAAGCCTGGTGGCGCGAGGCGACCACCGGGGTGCGCGGCGTCGCGCCGCACCACGAGCAGGTGGTCGCGTTCGCTGCGCGCCAGTGGCTGGACATGCTGGCGCCGAGCAACGTAGGCGCGTTCAACCCCGAAGTCGTGCAGACCACGATCGACAGCGGCGGGGCCAATCTGCTGGCCGGCGCCGCCGCGCTGCGCGACGACCTGCGCCGTCTGGCGAACGGCGCGCCGCCGGCCGGCACCGAGGATTTCATGCCCGGCCGCCAGGTCGCCTGCACGCCGGGCAAGGTGGTGCTGCGCAACCGGCTGATCGAGCTGATCCAGTACACGCCGAGCACGCCCAAGGTCTACGCCGAGCCGCTGCTGGTGATTCCGGCCTGGATCATGAAGTACTACATCCTCGATCTGTCGCCGCAGGATTCGATGGTCAAGTACCTGGTCGACCAGGGCCACACGGTCTACATGGTGTCCTGGCGCAACCCGACCGGCGAGGACCGCGAACTCGGCATGGACGACTACCTCGAACTCGGCCCGCTGGCCGCGCTCGACGCGGTGCGCCGCATCCAGCCAGGGCGCCGGGTGCACGCCGCCGGCTACTGCCTGGGCGGCACGCTGCTGTCGATCGCCGCCTCGCTGCTGGCTGCACGCGGCGACGACACGCTGGCCACGCTGACGCTGCTGGCGTCGCAGACCGATTTCAGCGAGCCCGGCGAGCTGTCGCTGTTCATCGACCACAGCCAGGTCAGCTTCCTCGAGGACATGATGTGGGCGCAGGGCTACCTCGACACCTCGCAGATGGCCGGGGCGTTCCAGATGCTGCGCTCGTACGACCTGGTGTGGTCGCGCATCACGCGCGACTACCTGCTCGGCAAGCGCCAGGCGCCGAACGACCTGATGGCGTGGAACGCCGACGCCACGCGCATGCCCTACCGCATGCACAGCGAATACCTGCGCGGTCTGTACCTGAACAACGATCTGGCCGAAGGCCGCTGGAAGGCGCTGGGGCAGACCGTCGCGGTCGAGGACGTGCGCCAGCCTTGGTTCGTCGTCGGCACCGAGACCGACCACGTCGCGCCCTGGCGCTCGGTGTACAAGATCAATCTGCTGGCGAGCAGCGACGTCACCTTCGTGCTGACCAGCGGAGGCCACAACGCCGGCATCGTCAGCGAACCCGGGCATCCGCACCGGCATTACCACTGGGCACGGCGCGCCGCCGGCGCCCCCTTCGTCGATCCGCAGCAGTGGAACGAGCAGGCCGCGTCGGAGCTGGGCTCGTGGTGGCCGCGCTGGTCGGCATGGCTGGCCGAGCACTCCAGCGAAAGGGTGGCCCCGCCGCGCGTCGGGCTGCCCGGCGCGGGCACGCTGCCCGATGCGCCGGGCAGTTATGTTCTGCAACGTTGACAGGCCGTGGACGATGGAGACGGGATGACCGAATGGATCGAAAACCGCACGCTGGATGAACTCGAGGTCGGCGCCAGCGCCAGCCTCAGCCGCAGTTTCACGCAGGACGACGTGCAGGCGTTCGCGCTGCTGTCGGGCGACGTCAATCCCTCGCACGTCGACCCAGGCTTCGCGGCCAGCGATCGCTTCCACCAGGTCGTCGCGCACGGCATGTGGAGCGCGGCACTGCTGTCGAACCTGCTCGGCACGCAGCTGCCGGGCCCCGGCACCGTCTACCTCGGGCAGACGCTGCGCTTCGCGCACCCGGTGTTTCTCGGCGACACGGTGCGCGCGACCGTCACCGTCAGCGCCTTGCACCGGGGCGCGGCGCCACGAGCGACGCTGCACTGCTGCGTCGTCAACCAGCGCAACGAAACGGTGGCGGAAGGCGACGCCGAGGTGTTGCTGCCGACCACCAAGGTGCGCCGCGAACGCGCCCACCTGCCGCGGCTGGAGCTGCGCGACCCCGGCGTCAAGCTGCGCGCGCTGGTGGCGCAGGCGCAGGCCGCGCTGCGCGGCACCCAGCCGCCGCGCGTGGCGGTGGTGCACGCGGCCGACGCGGTGTCGCTGGGCGGGGCGGTCGACGCGGCGGCAGCCGGCCTGATCGCCCCGGTGTTCGTCGGCCCCGAGGCCAAGCTGCGCGCTGCGGCGCAGGCCGCCGGCATCGACCTGGCCCCCTTCCCCATCGTCGCCACCGAGCACAGCCACGCCGCCGCCGAGCGCGCGGTGGCGATGGCGCGCGCCGGCGAGGTGCAGGCGCTGATGAAGGGCTCGCTGCACACCGACGAGTTGATGCACGCGGTGGTCGACCCGCTGCACGGCCTGCGCAGCGCGCGCCGCATCAGCCATGTGTTCGTGATCGACGCGGTCGGCCAGCCGCGCCTGCAGCTGCTGACCGACGCGGCGATCAACGTCGCCCCCGACCTGCTGGCCAAGCGCGACATCGTGCTCAACGCGATCGAGCTGGCGCACGCGCTGGGCATTGCGCAGCCCAAGGTGGCGATCCTGTCTGCGGTGGAAACGGTCACGCCCAAGCTGCCGTCGACGCTGGATGCGGCCGCGCTGTGCAAGATGGCCGACCGCGGCCAGATCACCGGCGCGCTGCTCGACGGCCCGCTGGCCTTCGACAACGCGGTGTCGCTGCGCGCGGCGCAGACCAAGGGCATCGTCTCGACGGTGGCGGGCGACGCCGACATCCTGGTCGCGCCCGACCTGGAAGCCGGCAATATGCTGGCCAAGCAGCTCGAATACCTGGCCGAGGCCAAGGTCGCCGGCATCGTGCTGGGCGCGCGCGTGCCGGTGGTGCTGACCAGCCGCGCCGACCTGCCCGACGCGCGCATGGCCTCGTGCGCGCTGGCGGTACTGCAGCTGCGCGGCAGCGCCGCCGCCGCGAGCGCGGAGGCCACCCCATGAATACTGCGCCGGTGCTGAGCCTCAACGCCGGCTCGTCGAGCCTGAAGTTCGCGCTGTTCGACGCCGCCATGCCGGCCGCCGGACTGCCCAGCGCGCTGCTGCGCGGCGAGATCGACGCTCCCGGCGGGCGCCCGCTGCTGCGCTGGGCGCGCGCCGGCGAGGCCGAGCAGGAGTTCGTGCCGCCGGCGCTGCGCGGCGACATCGGCGCCGAGGTCGCCTGGCTGCTCGACTGGCTGCAGCGCGAGCTCGGCTACGCGCCGCCGCAGCGCGTGGCGCACCGCATCGTCCACGGCGGCCTGCACTACGACGCGCCGGTGGCGATCACGCCGCAGGTGCTGCGCGACCTGCGCGAACTCGTGCAGCTGGCGCCGCTGCACCAGGGCCCCGGGCTGGCCGGGGTCGACGCGGCGCGCGCGGCGCTGCCGCACGCGCGCCAGATCGCCTGCTTCGACACCGCGTTCCACGCCGGGCACGCCGACGCCGAACGGCGCTACGCGATCCCGCGCGTGTGGCACGAGCGCGGCTACCAGCGCTACGGCTTCCACGGCCTGTCCTACGACGCGATCAGCCAGCGCCTGCCGGCGCTGCTCGGCGAGCGCGCACGGCAGCGCGTGGTCGTGGCGCATCTGGGCAGCGGCGCCAGCCTGTGCGGCATGCACGACTTGCGCAGCGTGACCACGTCGATGGGCTTCACCGCGCTCGACGGCCTGGTGATGGGCACGCGCTGCGGCGCGCTCGACCCCGGGCTGGTGCTGCAGTGGTTCCAGCACGACCGCCTCGGCCCGGAGCAGGTCAGCGACCTGCTGTACCGCCACAGCGGCCTGCTCGGTGTGTCCGAGATCAGCGCCGACACGCGCGACCTGCTGGCCAGCGCCGACCCGCGTGCGCGCCAGGCGCTCGACCTGTTCGTGGCGTCGATCGTGCGCCAGCTCGGCGGCGTCGTGGCGACGCTGGGCGGCATCGACGCCCTCGTTTTCACCGGCGGCATCGGCACCCACCAGCCGCGCATCCGCGCCGCCGTCGTCGAGCGCCTGGGCTGGCTGGGGCTGGCGCTGGACGCGCGCGCCAACGAGGCCGGCGAGATGCACGCGGCCGGCAGCGACAGCCGCATCCCGATCCTGGTGCTGCGCACCGACGAGGAAGCGGTGATGGCGCTGCACGCCATGCAACTTCCGGCGAGGCGCGTGCGATGAACCTGGCCGCCGCCCTTCCCACCCCGCTGCTGATGTTCGGCGCCACCGTCGTGCTGAGCTTCGTGCTCGGCCTGGAGCTGCACGGCTACCGCCGCGCGCAGGACGAGGGCGTGGGCTTCGGCACCACGCGCACGTTGACTCTGATCGGGGCCGCCGGCTTCGTGCTGTGGACGCTCGACGGCAGCGCGCCGCGCGGCCTGTACCTGGCCGGGCTGGTGGCGCTGGCGGCGTGGCTGCTCGGCGACCAGCTGCGCGGGCGGCGCAGCGCCGAGGCCGGCGCGCTGCTGCCCGGACTGATCGCGCTGCTGGCCTATACGCTGGGCCCGCTGGTGCAGACCCAGCCCGACTGGCTGGTCGCCGCGGTGCTCATCGTCGCGGTGCTGATGCTGGCCGAGAAGCCGCTGATCCGGCGCCTGTCGGACGCGGTGCCGGCGTCCGAAGGCGCCACGCTGGCCAAGTTCGGCATCCTCGCCGGCCTGGTGCTGCCGCTGCTGCCGGACAAGCCGATCCCGGGGCTGCCGTCGATCACCTACTCCGGCGTGTGGATGGCGGTGGTGCTGATCTCGGCGATCTCCTACGCCGGCTACCTGGCGCATACCTACGCCTTCCCGAACGCCGGAACCCTGCTCACCGGCCTGCTCGGCGGCGTGTATTCGAGCACCGCGGCCACCGTCGTGCTGGCGCGCCAGGCGCGCGCCGACCGCGCGGTGGCGGCGCTGGCGCCGGCGGCGACGGTGCTGGCCACCGCGATGATGTACATCCGGCTGTGGCTGCTGATCGCGCTGCTCGGCCACTGGCGCGCGGCGCTGGCGCTGGCCTTGCCGTTCGGCGTGCTGCTCGCCGGCACGCTGGGCGTGGCGGCCTGGCTGTGGCGCCACGCGCGCCACGACGGCGCCGACGCCGCGGCGCCGAAGCTGGCATCGCACAATCCGCTGGACCTGCCGGTGGCCTTCCTGTTCGCCGGCCTGTTCGTCGTGTTCGCGGCGCTGACCGCGTTCGTCACCAGCCACTTCGGCGACACCGGGCTGCACCTGCTGAGCTTCGTCGTCGGCTTCAGCGACATCGACCCGTTCGTGCTGTCGCTGCTCGCCGGGCACTTCCAGGTCAGCGAAACGGCGGTGATCACCGCGGTGCTGATCGCCTCGGGCAGCAACAACCTGCTGAAGGCCGGCTATGCGCTGGTGCTGTCGCGCCAGCGCGCGATGCTGCCGGCCGCGGCCTGGCTGCTGGCCACGCTGCTGCTGTCGCTGGCCTGGGCCGCGCTGGCCGGCTGAGGCGCCGCGCTCACACCGCGCGGTGGCGGAACAGCCAGCCGGCAGCGACCATGCCGGCGACGCCGAGCAGGCCCAGCGGCCAGTATTGCGGCAGCAGCTGCACGGTGTCCGCGCCCTGCAGGAACACACCGCGCACGATGATCAGGAAATAGCGCATCGGGTTGAGCAGCGTCAGCCACTGCACGACGCGCGGCATATTGGCGATCGGCGACGCAAAGCCCGACAGAATCACCGCCGGCACCATGAACAGGAACACGCCGAGCAGCCCCTGCTGCTGCGTCGTCGCCAGCGACGAGATCATCAGCCCGATGCCGATCGCCGCGAGCAGGAACAGCAGCATGCCGATGAACAGTGCCACGAGGCTGCCCAGCAGCGGCACATGGAACCAGGCCACCGCCATCACCACGGTGAACAGGCCTTCGGCGCCGCCGATCAGGAAGCCGGGAATCGCCTTGCCGAGCAGGATCTCGAACGGGCGCAGCGGCGTCACCAGCAACTGGTCGAAGGTGCCGAGCTCGCGCTCGCGCGCCACCGACAGCCCGGTCACGAGCAGGGTGATGACCAGCATCAGCAGCGCGACGATGCCGGGCACGATGAACCAGCGCGACTGCAGGTTCGGGTTGTACCAGGCACGCGTGAGCAGCTGCGTCGGCGCGCTGCGCCAGCCGTGCGCGGCGGCCCAGTCGCGGTTGAAGTCCAGCACGATGGCGCCGACGTCGTTGAGCGCGATGCTGGCGGTGTTCGAGTCGCGGCCGTCGACGATGGCCTGCAGCGTGGCCGGCCTCCGGCGCAGCAGGTCGCGCGTGAAGTCGGGGCCGAAGTGCAGCACCAGCAAGGCGCGGCGCTGCGCGATCAGCGGCGCCAGCTGCGCGTCGGAACTCAGCGTGGCCACGCGCGCGAAGGTGGCCGAGCCGTCGAAGCGCGCCAGCAGCTGGCGCGACGCCGCGCCGCGATCCTCGTTGTAGACCGCGTAGGGCACGTGGTTCAGGTCGAAGCTGGCGGCGTAGCCGAACACCATCAGCTGGATCAGCGGCGGGCCGATCAGCACCGCGCGGCTGGCGCGGTCGCGCAGCAGCGCCAGCAGCTCCTTGCGCACCAGCGCTGCGATGCGCATCACGATGTCGAGCATCGGCCGCTCTCCGTTCAGTCCAGGCGCTTGCGCGAGCGCGCCCACGCCAGCGCGAAGAACAGCGCGGCCATCAGCGCCAGCGCCGCGGCGTTGTCGCGCACCACCGGCCACACGTCGCCGGCCAGGAACAGTGTGTGCAGGATCGCGACGTAGTAGCGCGCGGCGACCAGATGCGTCAGCAGCTGCACCGGGCGCGGCATCGAGCCGATGTCGAAGATGAAGCCCGACAGAATGAACGCCGGCAGGAAAGTCGCGATCACCGCGACCTGCGCGCTGACGAACTGGCTCTTGGCCAGCGTCGAGATCACCAGCCCCATGCCCAGCGCGGCCAGCAGGAACAGCGCCGAGCAGCCGGCCAGCAGCGCCAGGTTGCCGAGCAAGGGCACGCGGAACAGCCCCACCGCCATCGCCACCGACAGCAGCATGCCGCCGATGCCCAGCGCGAAGTAAGGCAGCAGCTTGCCGAGCAGGATCTCGCTCATGGTCACCGGCGTGGCCATCAGCGCCTCCATCGTGCCGCGCTCCCACTCGCGCGCCACCACCAGCGCGGTCAGCAGCGCGCCGATCAGCGTCATGATCACCGCGACCAGGCCCGGCACCAGGAAGTCGCGGCTGCGCAGCGCCGGGTTGTACCAGACGCGCTGCTGCAGCTTGACCGGCTGGCGCAGCGCGATGCCGGCCTGGTCGGCCTGCAGCTGCAGCGCGTTCTGCCAGGCGCCCTGCACATAGCCCTCGACCAGCCGTGCGGTGTTGGCGTCGACGCCGTTGACGATCACCGCGACGTCGGCACCGTGGCGCAGGCTGCGTCGTGCGAAATCGGCGCGCAGCCAGACGATGCCCGAGACCGCGCCGCCTTGCAGCGCCTCACCGGCCTGCGCGATGGTGCGGTAGCGCACCGGCGCGAACTGCGCCGATTGCTCGAACGCGGCGATGAACGACGCCGTCTGCGGCGACGGCTGCTCGACGACCACGGCCAGCGGCACGTGGCGTGCATCCAGCGACACGCCGTAGCCGAACAGCAGCAGCAGCACCACCGGCAGCACGAACGCGATCGCGATCGCCGCCGGGTCGCGCACGATCTGCACGAACTCCTTGCGCACCAGCGCGCGCAGCCGGCGCAGCGCGGCCGACATGGCCTGCGTGTCCGCCTCGGGCGCTGCGCTCACGCCGCCCTCCGCAGCACCGCTTCATGCTCGCGGATCAGCGCGATGAACGCGTCCTCCAGGCTGGGCTCGGCGGCGGCGTCGCCGCGCGCGTGGGCGCGGATCTCGGCCGGCGTGCCGCTGGCCAGGATCTCGCCCAGCGACATCAGCACGACGCGGTCGCAATACTCGGCCTCGTCCATGAAGTGGGTCGTGACCAGCACCGTGACGCCGGATTCGGCCAGCGCGTTGATGCGCTGCCAGAATTCGCGCCGCGCCAGCGGGTCGACCCCGGAGGTCGGCTCGTCGAGGAACAGGATGGCCGGCTCGTGCATCAGGGCGCAGGCCAGCGCCAGGCGCTGCTTGTAGCCGACCGCGAGTTCGCCGGCACCGGCGTCGGCCACCTCGGCCAGCTCGAACGCTTGCAGCGCCCAGTCGAGGCGCAGGCGGCGGCGCGCACCGCGCAGGCCGTAGGCCGACGCGAAGAACGCCAGGTTCTGCGCCACGCTGAGGTTGGCGTACAAGGCGAAGCGCTGGGCCACGTAGCCGATGCGTGCACGCGCGGCGGCGCGCGCCGCGCGCAGGTCGACGCCGGCCACGCGCAACGTGCCGGCGCTGGCCGGCAGCAGCCCGCACAGCATCCTGAACACCGTGCTCTTGCCGGCGCCGTTGGCGCCGAGCAGGCCGAACACCTCGCCGCGCGCGACCTCGAACTCGAT
>JAKAHP010000057.1 GCA_021825505.1 Pseudomonadota bacterium | reverse complement strand
GGCCAGCGGGGTGCCGCCCAAGGACGTGGCCAAGAACCTCGGCGTGTCCATTCCGACGCTGTACCGCTGGGTGCCAGCCTCCACGCACGCTTAGCGTGCTTTATTTTCCGTTTTCTGAGACGACCCCCGACAGCTCGTGCGGCCGGCGTGCGCCAAGCTCGGCGAGGCCGACGCGCTCGAGCATGCGCTGCGCGTCGCCTGCGGCGTCGGCGCGGCGGCGTGCGCGCAGCGGCAGCGCCACGTTGTCGAGTGCGCTGAGATGGGGCCACAGCGCGTAGTCCTGGAACACCATGCCGAGGCCGCGCCGTTGCGCCGGCAGCGCGCGCGTGCCGGGCGCGTCGACCAACTCGCCGTCCAGCATGACGCGCCCGGAGTCGACCTGCTCGAGCCCGGCGACGATGCGCAGCAGCGTGGTCTTGCCCGAGCCCGAGGCGCCCAGCAGGCAGACGATCTCGCCCGGCGCCAGGCTCAGGCTGAAGCCGCGCAGGGCGGCATGCGCGCCGTAGCGCTTGTGGATGTCGTCGATCAGCAGCAGCGGATTCATGGCAGACGGGAGGTTGTCGGCAGGGTGCGCTCGAGCCGCGCGAAGGCCACGCGCGCTGTCAGGGCGAAGGCCAGCAGCAGCACGATGCCGAGCAGTTGCAGCCGGGCTTGCAGATGCAGCTGGAAGCCGGCGGCGGCGTCGAGCAGGGCCACCGCCAGCGGCGGGTGGCCGGCCGGATACAGCAGTTCGGATGCCGGCAGCTCGAACGCGATGTGCAACGCGGCCAGCAGCCACGCGGTGAACAGCGCACGCGCCAGCAGCGGCAGCTCGATCGCGCGCAGCGTGTGCAGCCGGCTCAGCCCGTGCACCTGCGCGGCTTCGCCCAGGCGCTGGTGCAGTTGCGCCAGCGGGCCCTGCAGGATCTTGGTCGCCAACGGCAGCGCCAGCGCGACGTAGGCCATCGCCAGCAAGGTGCTGCCGCCGTACAGCGGGGTGATCGGCTGGTTGTAGGCCAGCACGTAGGCGGCCGCCAGCACGATGCCCGGCAAGGCCATCGCGGCCAGCAGCAGCAGCTCGAGCGCACGCGCCGCGCCGCCGCGGCGATTGAGCAGCGCCGCGGCCGGCCGCGCCAGCGCCGCCGCCGCGCTGGCCGCCAGCAGCGCCAGCCGCAGCGAGTAGCCGAACGCCGGCAGCACCTGGGCGAAGCCGGCTCCACCGGACGCCGCCGGCTGCCACGCCAGCTGTGCGGCGGCGGCCACGGGCAGCGCCAGCGCGCCCAGCGCCAGCAGCGCGGCGGCTGCACCATGCGCGGCAGCCGCGCCGTGCGAGAGACGAAGCGGCGCCGCCGGGCGGTGGCGCGGCCCGAGCGTGGCGCTGCCCGCACGCGCTGCGCGCGCCTGTGCGAACAGCGCCGGCACCACCAGCGCAAGCAGCATCCACGAGCTCGCTGCGGCGGCGGGGAAGTTCAGCGGCACCGCGTTGACCGCCTGTTCGATGGCGTAGGTCGCCATCTGGAAACCGCTGCCGGCGCCCAGCGTGGCCGCGACCGAGAAATCGCTGATCGATTCGGCGAAGGCCGCCGCGGCCCCCGCCGCCAGCGCCGGCAGCAGCGCCGCCAGCGCCAGGCGCAGTCGCTGCAGCGGCGTCAGGCCGAGCACCCTTGCGGCTTCCTGCGCCGCGGCGCTGTCGTGCGCCAGCGCCACCTGCAGCGCGAGGAACACGAAGGGCAGCGCTTTCAGCGCCAGCGTCAGCACGATGCCGGCCGGGCCGAGCAGCGCTTGCGCGGCGCCCAGCAGCGCCGGCCAGCGCGCCAGCGGTCCGATCGGCGCCGCCAGCAGCATCCAGCCCGACGCCAGCATATAGCCGGGCAGCACCAGCAGCGCCCAGACGCCGGCTTCGATCCAGCCACGCCAGGCCAACGCGCTGCGCACGCGCAACCACGCCAGCCAGGCGCCCAGCGGCAGCGCCAGCAGTGTTGCTGCCAGCGCCGCCAGCGCCGCGTGCAGCAGCGCCGGCAGCATGCCGGCGGCCACGGCATCGGCGAAGGGTTGCAGGCTCGGGTGCAGCGATCCGTGCAGCCAGCCCGGCAGCAGCGCGCCGAGCAGGAAGCCGAGCAGGGGCCACCCCCACAGCGCGAGGGCGGCCAGCGCGAGCGCGACCAGCGCCGGCGCGCGCCACGGCATTGCGGCGCGGCGGCGCACCAGCCCCGCCAGCGGCATGGCGCTCAGCGGTTCAACGGACGACATGTGCGGTGAACCAGGCATCCACCGCACCCTCGCGCGGGCCCCACTGGGCCGCCGACAGGGCCAGCGCGCGCCCGGCGTGCAGCGCCGCCACCGCGGGCAACGGTGCGACTCCGGCCACCAGCGGCACGTAGTTCGAGTCGGCTGCCGGGTCGCCCTGCTGCAATGCACGCTGGCCTTGCGGCGACAGCACGAAGGCGACGAAGCGGCGCGCCTGCGCGAGCTGCGCGCCGGTGACGCCGGCGCCGATGGCCAGGTCCGACGGCAGCAAGGTCGTCGGCTGCGGCATCACCACCTGCAGCTGCGGACGCGAGCGGGCGAAGCCCAGCGCGGCCGAGCTCTGCACCAGGGCGACGTCGATCTGGCCGAACTGCAGCGCGCGCAAGGTCACGCTGTTGGTCGGATACACACGCAGCCCATTGCGCTTGAGCGCCGCGAAATAGCGCTGGCCGGCGGCGTCGCCATCCGCCTGCAGCACGCCGGCGACGAGCGGGTAGGTCGGGCCGGAAATCGCCGGATTGTCCATGCCGACGCGGCCGCGCAGGCGCGGCGCGAGCAGGTCGGCCCAGTTGCGTGGTCGCGCCGTCGGCGGCAGCCGTGCACCGTCGACCAGCATCACGCCGGTGTAGGTCACGCCGACCGGGTAGTAACAGCGACTGGCCGGCAGCAAGGCGCTGCCTTGCGCGGTGTAGTGCGCCGGCGGCGTCCAGCCGCAGGCCAGCCGACGCTGCGCGGCGAATTCGTGCATCGGCAGGTTGCCGTCGAACCACAGCACGTCCCACTGCGGGCGCGCGCCTTCGGCCTGCACCCGTGCCAGCAGCGGTCCGGTGCTCAGGTGCACGAGCTTGACCGCGATGCCGGTGGCACGCGTGAAGGCGTCGACCGCGGCCTGGTCGTAGCCCATCGCGGCGTAGATGGTCAGCGGCGCTGCGTGCGCAGCCAGCGGCGCCAGCAGCGCAGCACAGGCCCAGATTCGGATGCGGCGGATCATGGCGAGTCGAGATGGAAGCGGACCCAGATTTCGAACGACAGCGCACGGCCCGCGAGCGCCGCCGGAGTCGGCGGACAAGGCGCGTTGCGCACGGCAGCGATGGCCGCCTGGTCGAGCGGTGGAACGCCGCTGGACGTGACGATGCGGATCGCACTGACGTGACCGTCGCGGAACGTGAAGCGCACGAGCGTGCGTCCCTGCACGTGCATGAGACGAGCCGCCTCGGGGAAATGCACCGTGGCCTGGATGGCCTCGCGCAACGCGGCCTCGAAGCTGAACTTCACAGCCTCCGGATCGGGCTTTGCCGGCTTGGGTGGTGGTGGCGGCGGCGGCGCCACCGGCATCGCCGGGCGGGTCTGCGGCGTCGGCGCCGGCGGCGTGACGATGCGCGGCTGCACCGGCGTCGGCAGCGGGCGCGGCAGCGGGTGCGGCCGTGCGCGCGGCTTGGGAGGCATGGGCTTCGGGGGCTTCGGCTTCACCACGGGCGGTGCCAGCGGCTTCGGCGCCGGCCTGGGCGCTTCCAGCACGATCTGCACCGGCGCCAAAGGCTGTGGCGCATGCGCGTGGCCGATCATCCAGGCGGCAGCGCCGAACAGGGCGATCTCGAGCAGCAGCGCCAGCAGCGTGGCCAGCGGCCAGCGGCGTTCGTCCTCGGCGCCGACCGGCAGCGCTCCCAGGCTTGCTGCGCTCATCGCGCGCTCCAGGCGATGGCGGGCGGCTTCATGCGCCACCCCCGCCGTCGGCCCGCGCGGCCAGGCCGATGCGCGTGACGCCGGCGGCGCGGCAGGCGTCCATCACCCGCATCAGCAACTGCAGCGAGGTGTCCTTGTCGCCGGCGATCGTCACTTGCAGCGCGTCGGCGTGCGGCTTGCTCCTGATCAGCGCGGTGAGTTGCGCCGGCGTGTAGCTGCGCTGCTCGAAGCGGATGGTGCCGTCGCGGTCGACCGCCAGGGTGATCTGCGGCTTGGGCATGGCCTGCGCGGTCGAGCTGGTCGGCAGCCGCGACGCGATGCCGGCGTCGGGAATCATGTGCAGCGTGATCATCACGAAGAACACCAATAGAAAAAACATGATGTCGATCATCGGGATGATCTCGATGCGCGCCTTGCGGGTCTCGAAGTACTTCATCGCTTCAGGCGAGCTTTTGCTGCAGCACTTGCGGCCGTGCCGATCCGGCCGCGCTCAGCGGCACCGCGGCGGGCGGCGTGCGTTCGCTGCGATAGTGCGTGTACATGCGGTTGGCCAGCATCAGCTTGATGCGCTCGAGTTGATGCATGACCAGGCGCACGCGCTGCTGCAGCGCATTGAACGCGACCAGTCCGAGCACGGCGATGAACAGGCCGCAGGCGGTGGCCAGCAGCGCCTCGCCGACGCCGCCGGTGACCTGTTGCGTCGCGGTACCCGCGCTCGACAGCGCCTGGAAGGTGTTGAACATGCCGATGATGGTTCCGAGCAGGCCGAGCAGCGGCGCCAGCGTGACGATGGTGTCGAGCATCCACAGCCCGCGGTCGACGCGCGGCGCCTGGTCCATCACCGCCTCCTCGAGGCGGTCGGCGAAATGGTCCAGGGTGTCGTCGAGGTCGTGCGCCAGCGCCACGGCGACGACCTGCGCTGCCGGCGCGCCAGGTGCGGCGTCGACGCGCTCGCGCAGCCGCGCCGCATCGACGTGGCTCAGGCTCTTGAGCTCACGCACCCAGGCGCGGCATTGGGTCTGCATCTGACCCAGCGCCCAGAAGCGTTCGATCATCACCGCCAGCGCAACCAGAAGCAGCGCCGCCATGATGTAGAGAATGCCGCCTGACTTCTGCGCGGCCTCGGTGATCGTGGCAATCGAGATCATGGTCATTCCAGGTCGGCAGATTAGAAGTCGGCCTTGACGCCGGCGTAGAAGGTCCTTGGCGCGCCTGGCATGGCGAGCACGAAGGGATTGCTGCCGCCGGTGTAGCTGTACCAGTCGCCGTTGTTGCTGATGAACTCCGACGTGTTGTACTGCTTGTCGAGCGCGTTGAGGATGCCGAAGCTGAACTTCAGGTCGTGCAGGAGGTTCTGGTGCAGCGGCACCGTGCCTTGCAGAGTGAGGTTCCACAAGCCGTAGGCGGGCATCTTCTGGTTGGTCGGCGACGTGGTGACGTCGCTCCACATGTACTGCGCACCGGTGTACTGGTAGCTCACCGCCGGGACCCACAGCGCGCCGTCGGCGTAGATGCGGTACTTCGCGCCGACGTTCAGCGTGCGTTCAGGGACGTTGGACACCGGCAGACCGTTGTAGCTGATGCCACCCGTGACGTACTGGTCGAAGGCCGCCTTCTCGAAATTCAGGTTGGCGTAGACGTTCAGGTTGTACGCCACGTCGTCGGCCAGCGCTATGTTGAAGCCCTTGTAGGTCGAGGAGCCGTTGGCGTCGCCGATGTAGTTGCCGGCTGCGTCGCTCAGCGGAATGTACTGATTGGCGAAATGCAGGTGGTAGTAAGAAGCCGACAGCAGGAAGTCACGCAGGTATTGCGCCCGCCGCACGTGGATCTTGAAGCCGACGTTGTAGTCGGTGCTCTTTTCCAGGTTGTAGATTGGCGCCGTGCTCTGGAACAGGCCGCCGCCGCCGCCGACTTGCGGCTCCTTGTATGCGATGGCGTAATTGGCGAAGGTTGCCAGCCACGGCAGCACGCGGTAGTTGGCGCTGATCGACGGCTCGAACTCGTGGTGGCTGGCGGTCGAACCGGGTTGCGAACCCTGGTCGGCTCCGGGGTTGTACTGGTACGACAGCGGGAAGTCCGACGCGCCGCCCGGCGTGTACACCGTCTGGTCGCTGATGAAGCGCAGGCCCGGGGTCACGTCGAGGCTGGGCAGCGGGCTGATCTTGTCCTGGGCGAAGATCGCGACGTCGGTCTGGTCGAAGTAGTCGCTTCGATAATGCGCGTTGGGCGTGGTCTGGCTGCCATAGATCGTCGTCGACGTGCCGACCAGATCCGCCGGGTTGTAGAACGCGTTGCGCGAGTTGTAACTGCTCTTCAGGAAATAGCCGCCGACAGAAACCAGGTTGTGCGGCAGGGAAATATCGGCCCACAGTTTGTTGCCGTACGCAGTCGTCAACGGGTTGTTGTGCTCCCACAGATTCGCCGGGCTGGTCAGGCCGTAGTTCGCGTAGTGGTCGTGCACCCGCTGCTCGAGCTGATACCAGACCAGGTCGTGCAGCGTCAGGCCGGAGTCGACGCGCACGTTGAGCTTGCCGTAGACCAGGCGTGTCTTGTTGGTGTCGTTCTTGCGCCACACCGAACCGGGCACGACGCTGTAGAAGCCCGACGCCTGCTGGCTGTACAGCGGCGTGTTGGCGGTGCCGTCCATGGTCAGGCCGGCTTGCGTCTGCGTCGGGATCGACATCGGGCGGTACGCGGTGCTGCGCGCCTGGTAGATGCCGAAAGCGAAGTTGCCGTTGCTGAACTGTTTGCGCGATTTCAGGAACACCGCGTAGTTCTGGCCGCGGTTGGGGAAACCGTCGTACGCGTTGCGGAAGCTGTCGGCCGAGCCGGTGCCTCCGGCCAGCACCGTCGACCAGCCGTCGTGGCTGCCGGTGTCGAACTGGTACGTCAGGTTGCGCGCGCTGTCGCTGCCCACGCTGACGCCGATCGAGCCGCCGGCGTGGTTCGCCGGCTGCACCGGGACGAAGGCGATCTGGCCGCCGATGTTGTTGAACCAGCGGTCCAGCGGGTCGCCGGGGCCGTAGGTCACGCCGATGCCCTCGATCATGCCGAGCTGCGGCACCAGGTCGCTCTGCCACAGTCCGGTCGACGCGTTGGCCATCGGCACGCCGTCGAAGGTCACCGAAATCGAGCCGTCGTCGATCTGCGCACCGCTGAATCCGCCCCAGCCTTGCTTGATGCCGTTGATGCTGATCTGGTTCTTCGTCGAACCCGTCGAGCCGTAGCCCGAGACGCCGACTCCGGGGGCCAGCGTCAACGCCTGCGCGGCGCCGCCGAACGCGCCGACCGACTGCAGTTCGGTGCGGCCGATGACCTTCACCGACTGGCCTGACTTGAACACGTGGCGCTTGCCGATGCGCTTTTCCTCGCGGCTCTTGACGTGACGTGCGCCTGCGGCGCCCTGCGCTCCGGCTTGCACGCTGCCCAGGTCGGTGGTCTGGGCGTGCGCCAGCGGTGCCGCGCAAAGCGCGACGAACAGGGCCTGCGCCAGAAGCGACGGGCGGAACGGGGTGGGCTGCGTCTGCATGGGAACTCCGTGGGGGGAAGGGTGAGCCGGGCACGGCACGGTCTGGCGCCGTGCTCGCGAAGCCCCCATTGCAGGGCAGTCACGTGAAAGTCACGTGGCAAAAATCTGACCGGGATCTGACCGGGCTGACGCAAAAATGTCGGAATGTTTCTGCAGAATCACGCTTCGGTGTCGGCCGCCGGTTCCCAGCGGTAGCCGCTGCCGTGCACGGTCTGCAGGCGCGCTTCCTGCGCATGCGCGCGCAGCAGCCGGCGCAGTCGCCCGACCGCGGTGTGCAGCGCCTCGTCGCGCGCGCGCGCCGGCACGTCGAGCGCGACGCGCAGCGTGCCGGTGCCGACCACGCGCCCGGCCGCCGCGGCCAGCGTCCACAGCAGCCGGAACGGCTGCGGCTGCAGGGTGCGCGGCTGGCCGTCGATCCACAATTGCCGCGTCGGTGCCTGCAACAGCATGCGCGGACCCAGCACCAGCGTGCCCAGCGGCGGCGGCGCGACGCGCTCGCGCAGGCGCGCCAGCTGCGCCTTCAGCAATTCGGGCGTGCTGTGGCGCGGCAACGCGACGTCGGCACCGGCGCGCAGCGCCGCCGCTGCGTTGGCTGCGTTCGAGTCGAGCAGCACGAGCAGCGCCGCGGACGCGCTCGACGCTTCGTGGCGCACGCGCATCAGCCACGCGCACAGCTCGGGCGACGCGTCGGGGGCATACAGCAGCGCGGCCCAGGACGAGCCGTCGCGCAAGTGGCGCAGCGCGCTTTCGGGGTCCAGGGTCTGCGCGTTGCCCAGCGGGCACGGCGCGCCGGCGCCGGAAAGGTCCACGTAGAGCACCGAATGGCGCTCGGCGCCGGCGGTGCCGGCGAACAGGCTCAGCAGCTGCGGCAGCAGCTGTGGGGTGGCATGGAGGAGGGTATGCATGGTCGGGGCGCGTCAGGGGCCCCGACCAGCATCGCACAGGCGCGTGACGGCCGCGTGACGCGGCCGCGCGGCCGTCTTACACGACCGCGCCGGCGTTCGGATCGTTCGGGTTGCGCGACTTCGCGTGCTTGAGCAGGTCCTCGCGGCGCACGCCCAGCCACATCGCGATCGCGGCGGCGACGAACACCGAGCTGTAGATACTCATCGAGATGCCGATGATCAGCGCCAGCGCGAAGTAGTGCAGCGCCGGGCCGCCGAACGCGAACATCGAACCTGCCATCGCCAGGGTCGCGCCGTGGGTGATGATGGTGCGGCTGATGGTGTTGGTGATCGCGCTGTCGATGACCTGCACCGTCGAGTACTTGCGGTACTTGCGGAAGTTCTCGCGCACGCGATCGAAGATCACCACCGATTCGTTGACCGAATACCCCAGCACCGCCAGCACCGCGGCCAGCACCGGCAGCGAGAACTCCCACTGGAACAGCGCGAAGAAGCCGAGCACGATGATCACGTCGTGCAGGTTGGCGACGATCGCCGCGACCGAGAACTTCCACTCGAAGCGCAGCGCCAGGTACAGCATGATGCCGACGATCACGAAGGTCAGCGCCTTGACCCCGTCGCTGGCCAGCTCGGAGCCGATCTGCGGGCCGACGTACTCGGTGCTGCGCAGCTGCACCGAGGGCGTGGCCTGGCGCAGCGCACCGAGCACCTTGGCCGATTGCTCGGCGCTGGTCTCGCCGGCGTGCAGCGGCAGGCGGATCGCGATGTCGCGCGCATTGCCGTAGGTCTGCACCTGCACGTCGCCGTAGCCCAGCTTGTGGACCGAGGCGCGCACCGCGTCGAGGTCGGCCGCCTGCGCGTACTGCACCTCCATCACGGTGCCGCCGGTGAACTCGATCGACAGGTGCAGCCCGCGCGTGAACAGGAAGAACACCGCGGCGACGAACAGCAGCGCCGAGACGACGTTGAACACCGGCGCATAGTGCATGAACGGGATGTCGCGCCGGATACGGAAGAATTCCATCAGAAGCTCCTGGTTCGTCGCATCAACGCGAAGTCTTGGCCGGCTTGGTCGCCGGTTTGGTGGCCGCGGCGTCGGGGCGCCACACCTGGCCGATCGACACCGTCTGCAGTCGGCGGCGCCGTCCGTACCACAGGTTCACCAGGCCGCGCGAGAAGAACACCGCCGAGAACATCGAGGTCAGGATGCCCAGCACGTGCACGATGGCGAAGCCGCGCACCGCGCCCGAGCCGAACACCAGCAGCGCCAGGCCGGCGATCAGCGTGGTCACGTTCGAGTCGAGAATCGTCGCCCAGGCGCGCTCGTAGCCGGCGGCGATCGCCGCCTGCCCGCTGGCGCCGTTGCGCAGCTCCTCGCGCACGCGCTCGTTGATCAGCACGTTGGAGTCGATCGCCATGCCCAGCGCCAGGGCCATCGCCGCGATGCCGGGCAGGGTCAGCGTCGCCTGCAGCATCGACAGCAGCGCCACGAGCAGCATCAGGTTGATCGCCAGCGCGATCGACGACACCGCGCCGAACAGCAGGTAGTACACGCACATGAACGCGACGATCGCGAGGAAGCCCCAGGTCACCGAATGGAAGCCCTGCAGGATGTTCTGCTGCCCCAAGCTCGGGCCGATCGTGCGCTCCTCGATGATCTGCATCGGCGCGGCCAGCGCGCCGGCACGCAGCAGCAGTGCGATGTCGTTGGCTTCGGCCACCGTCATGTGGCCCGAGATCTGCACGCGGCCGCCGGCGATCTCGCTGCGCACCACCGGCGCGGTGACCACCTGCGCCTGCTTGCGGTCGATCAGCACCAGCGCGATGCGCTTGCCGATATTGGCCGCGGTGACGTCGCGGAAGATGCGCGAGCCGCGCGAGTCCAGCGTCAGGAACACCGCCGGCTCGTTGGTCTGCTGGTCGAAGCCGGGCTGCGCGTCGGTCAGGTTCTGACCGGTCAGCAGCACGTCGCTCTTGACCATCAGCGGCTGGCCGCTGCGGTCGAGCAGCTTGCGGTCGCCCGGCGGCGGCGCGCCGCTGCCGGACAGCGCGGCCAGCGCCTCGGGGCTGTCGTCGACCAGCCTGACTTCCAGCGACGCGGTGCGGCCGAGGATGTCCTTGGCGCGCGCGGTGTCCTGGATCCCGGGCAGCTCGACGACGATGCGGTCGGCGCCCTGCTGCTGGATGATCGGCTCGGCCACGCCGAGCTCGTTGATCCGGTTGTGCAGCGTCGTCAGGTTCTGCTTGATCGCGTAGTCCTTGGTCTGCTCGATGGTGCGCGGGCTCAGGCGCAGGCTGACCGTCGTGCCGGCCGCGGTGTTGGCGGTGCTCAGCAGGGCGTCGCCGGCGTCGGCCTTCACCAGCGGCATCGCCTGGCGCAGCATGTCGGGGTCGCGGAAGGTGATCAGCACCGCGTCGCCGCTGCGCTGCAGGTCGCTGTAGCGGATGTCCTTGTTGCGCAGGCTGCTCTTGATTTCGCCGGCCAGCGAATCGAGTTTCTTCTGCACCGCCGCCTGCATGTCGACCTGCAGCAGGAAGTGCACGCCGCCGCGCAGGTCGAGCCCGAGGTACATCGGGAACGCGTGCAGCGCGGTCAGCCAGTGCGGCGAGCGGCTCAGGAGGTTGACCGCGACGATGTACGAGGGCTGGTCGGGGTCGGCGTTCAGCGCCCTGGCCAGTACGTCGCGCGCGCGCAGCTGCACATCGGTGCTGGCGAAGCTGTAGTTCAGCGTCGGGCCGGCGATCTCGCTGCTTTGCGCGGCGATGCCGGCCTTGTGCAGCGCGGCCAGGCCGGTGTCGAGCAGCGCGGTGTTCGGCAGGTCGCGCCCGGCATGCGCCGAGGAGATCTGCACTGCCGGCGATTCACCGTAGAAGTTCGGCAGTGCGTATACGAACCCCACCACCAGCACGACGGCCATGATGAGGTATTTCCACAGCGGATAACGATTCATGTCGGGCGGGGCCGGCGCAGTTCGCCGGCCGGTGGCGTGGGGGATCGGCGCTTCAGGCGGAGGTTTTCAGCGTGCCCTTGGGCAACACCATCGCAACCGCGCTGCGCTGCACCTGGACCTCGACCTTGTCGGCCACTTCGAGTTGCAGGAAGGTATCGCCGAGCTTGCTGACACGCCCGACCAGGCCGCCGCTGGTGACGACCTCGTCGCCCTTGGCCAGCGCCTCGATCATCGCTTTCGTTTCCTTGGCCTTCTTCATCTGCGGCCTGATCATCACGAAATAGAGGATCACGAACATCACCACCAGCGGCAGCGTGCTCATCAGGGTCGACTCGGGGCCGGCCGGCGCGGTTCCCTGCGCGTGGGCGATCGAAATCAGGTTCATGGGAAATTTTCCGTGGACAAATGGACGCTTCGGGCGCGCTCGTGCCGCACCCATCGCAGATCCGCCATTGTCGCAAATTCGCCGCCGGGTCAGTCGGCGGCGGTGCGCCAGGCCCACAGCGGCAGGTCGTCGCGGCTCGCCAGCCGCTGCAGCGCGGCGGCGTCGTGGCGCGCGCACCAGGCGCGCAGGCCGCGCGCGCTGGCAGTGCCGGTGTGGCGGAGCAGCGACGCGGCGAAATGCGGCTCGAGCGCTGCCAGCGCGACCAGTCCGTCGCGGCAGCGGTACACCGCGTAGCCGGGGAGTTCGCCACCGAGCAGCGCGCCAGGCGCTGTCAGGCCGGCCGCGCGCGGCGCCGCCGCGAACGCCGCGGCTTCGGTCAGCGCGACCTGCAGCGCGACGCCGGCGCCGCTGCGCGCGGCCTGCAGCAGCGCGGCCAGCGCCGCCTCGACGACCTGCAGCGCGCCGCTCATGTCGGCCAGCAGCGTGGCCGGCAGCTGCGGGGTGTCGAGCAGCCCGCTGGCGGCCTGGTAGGTCAGGTCGTGCCCGGCCAGCTCGGCGGCGCGGCCGCGCGCGCCGACGATGGCCAGCGTCGACAGCCGCGGCAGCGCGACGCCCAGGCTGGGCGCGTCGACGCCGAGCCGGCGCAGCGCCGACGGGCGGAACGAGGTCAGCAGCAGGTCGGCGCCGGCGAGCTCGGCGTGCAGCGCGTCGCGCCCGTCGGCTTGCTTGAGGTCCAGCGTGCGCCGCTCGACGCCGCGGTGCATCGCGCGGTAAAGCGGCGCGCACATCTGCAGCATCGGGTCGCCGGCCGGCGGCTCGATCTTCAGCACGTCGGCGCCGAGCGCGCGCAGCCGCGCCAGCGCGGCCGGCCCGGGCAGGTTCAGCGCCAGGCTG